>DATMUX010000366.1:0-5851 GCA_035563695.1 Acidimicrobiia bacterium | reverse complement strand
CGGCCTCGAGTTCTAAAGGATATTGATATGGCACGCGAAGGACAGCAGCGGGAATCCAAGGAAGGCGGACGCGAGCGCGGTGAGCGTGGTCGTGGCCGTGGCCGGGACAAGGAAGACCGCGACAGCGATCTGATCGACAAGCTGGTGCACATCAACCGTGTCGCCAAGGTCGTGAAAGGCGGCCGGCGGTTCTCGTTCACCGCGCTCGTCGTCGTGGGCGACGGCGGCGGCAACGTCGGCCTCGGCTACGGCAAGGCCAAAGAGGTCCCGGCGGCGATCCAAAAGGGCATGGAGGAGGCGCGCAAGAACCTCTTCGCCGTCCCGCTCGCCGGCTCGACCATCACGCACGTCGTGACCGGCGAGCACGACGCCGCGCGCGTGCTCCTGAAGCCGGCGGCACCCGGTACGGGTGTGATCGCGGGCGGTGCGGCCCGCGCCATCCTCGAGGCGGCGGGCATCCACGACGTGCTGGCGAAGTCGCTCGGTTCGTCGAACGCGATCAACGTCGCCCGGGCGACGATGCAGGGCTTGCGCGACCTGCGGCGTCCCGAGGACGTCGGCGCGCTGCGCGGCAAGTCGGCCGAGGAAGTGTCGACGAAGGGCATGCTCGACGCGTACCGCGAGCGCCAGCGCGCGGCGAAGCACGAGGTGACGGAGGTCGCATGAGTCAGCTTCGCGTGACGTTGACGCGGTCACAGATCGGCATCAAGCCCAAGCAGCGTGGCACGTTGCGCGCGCTCGGTCTCGGCAAGATCGGTTCGACGAACGTGCTGCCCGACCGCGCCGAGGTGCGCGGCATGATCGCGCGCGTGCCGCACCTGGTGAAGGTGGAGGAGGTTTCGTGAAGATCCACGATCTCAAGCCCGCGCCGGGGTCGCGCCGCTCGAAGCGGCGCGTCGGCCGCGGCATTGGGGGCAAGGGCGGCAAGACCGCAGGCCGGGGGAGCAAGGGTCAGGGCGCACGCGACACGGTGCCCGTCGCGTTCGAGGGTGGCCAGACGCCGCTGCATCGCCGCACACCGAAGGCCAAGGGCTTCAACAACCCGTTCCGGGTCGAGTACCACGTCGTGAACCTCTCGACGCTCGAAGGCTTCGACGCGGGCGCGGAGGTGAGTCCGGAAACGCTGCGGGCCCGCGGCCTCGTCGCCAAGCGGGGCCTGGTCAAGGTTCTGGCCCGCGGCGAGCTGACGAAGTCGCTCACCGTGCGGGCGCACGGTTTCTCGGCGGCTGCGGTCCGCGCGATCGAGGCGGCCGGCGGGTCGACCGAGGTGCTCCCGCTGCCGTGGCCATCGGGGCGCCGGCCCGCGCGCGGCAACGCGCTCATGAACCGCTGATGGCCCCGGTCTCGTTCCGGGGGGAGCGGGCGCGACGACTCGGTAGACTGGCAGCTTCACTGTGAGGAGCGCCCAACCGCAGGAGCTCGTCGACCCGGTGAGGTCACACTGATGTCCGGCCTCGCGCGCCTCCAGAACATGTTCCGGGTCCCCGACCTGCGGAAGAAGATCTTCTTCACGGTCTTCATCATCTTCTTGTTCCGGGTGGGGTCGCACATCCCGGTGCCGTACGTCGACTTCAAGGCGGTCGTCGCGCTGCGCGACAACGCGACGAGCAACGGCACGGGCGGGGTGCTCGGCCTGCTCGACGTGTTCGCGGGCGGCGCGCTCACCGCGGTATCGGTCTTCTTCCTCGGGATCATGCCGTACATCACGGCGTCGATCATCATGCAGCTGCTCGGCGTGGTCATCCCGAAGCTCGAGGAATGGCAGAACGAGGGCCAGACCGGGCAGAAGAAGATCACGCAGTGGACGCGGTACCTGACCGTCGCCCTGGCACTCATGCAGTCGACCGCGTTCGTGTTCGTGCTGAAGAGCGGGACGGGCGGGCTCCTCGGCCAGTCCGGGCTCTCGCTCCCGGCGAACCACCAATCGTTCATCCCGAACTTCACGCCCTGGAAGGCGTTGATGATCATCATCACGTGGACGGCCGGGACCGCCCTCGTGATGTGGCTCGGTGAGCTCATCACCCAGCGGGGCATCGGCAACGGCATGTCGATCCTGATCTTCACGTCGGTCGTGTCGCGGCTGCCCTACCAGGGCGCGCTGGTGCTGAAGCAGTCGCACGCCTTCAAGTTCATCGTCATCCTCGGGATCGTCGTGGCCATGGTCCTCGGCATCGTCGCGGTCGAATCGGGCCAGCGGCGCATCCCCGTGCAGTTCGCGAAACGCGTCGTCGGCCGCCGCATGTACGGCGGCCAGAGCACCTATATCCCGCTGAAGGTCAACCAGTCGGGTGTGATCCCGGTGATCTTCGCGACGTCGCTGCTGTCGTTCCCGGCGCTCGTCGCGACGGTGCTCGGCAGTGGACCGCGCAAGTGGGTGAACGACCACCTCGTGGGCAATGCCACGACCTCGTGGTTCTACATCATCTCGTTCGCGGTGCTGATCCTGTTCTTCTCGTACTTCTACACGGCGATCGCGTTCAACCCGCAGCAGCAGGCCGACATCATCCGCAAGCAGGGTGGCTTCATTCCCGGCATCCGTCCGGGCCCGCCGACGGAGCGATACCTCGCGAAGGTGCTGAACCGCATCACGCTGCCGGGTGCGATCTTCCTGATGACGATCGCGCTCGTGCCGTTCCTCGTGTTCAAGTTCTGGAACATCTCGAACTTCCCGTTCGGAGGCACGTCGATCCTGATCTCGGTGGGCGTGATGCTCGAGACGATGAAGCAGATCGACAGCCAGTTGATGATGCGGAACTACGAGGGTTTCCTCTCCTAGGGCCATGGGCCGCAAACCCCGACTCACGGTGCTGGGGAAGCAAGGTGCCGGCAAGGGAACGCAGGCCGCGCGCCTCGCCGCGCACTACGACATCGCGCACATCTCTACCGGCGACATGTTCCGCGCGCAGGCGGCACAGGGCACCGCGTTCGGGCTGGAAGCCAAGCGGTTCATGGATGCCGGCGAGCTCGTTCCCGACGAGATCGTGATCGGCGTCATCGAGGAGTGCACGGTTCCGGGCGGTCCTCTCGGGGGCGGGTTCGTGCTCGACGGCTTCCCGCGGACGCTGAACCAGGCGCGGGAGCTCGACCGGGTGCTCGCCGGGGCGCCGCTCGATCTCGCCATCGATCTCGAGGTCCCGACCGAGATCGTGCTCGACCGCATCGCGGGACGGCGGGTGTGCGAGAACTGCCAGCGCGTCTATCACGTGAACCTGCCTCCGACCCACGACTGGACGTGCGACACGTGTGGTGGCCCGGTGCGCCAGCGCGCCGACGACACCGAAGAAGCGGTCATGCGCCGGCTGGAGCTGTACGAGACCGAAACGCGGCCGATCCTCGACTACTACCGGGCCCACGACCTGCTAGTGACCGTCGACGGTGTCGGTGAGGGTGACGACGTGTTCGAACGGCTCGTCAAAGTCGTCGACGAGCACGCCGCCGCCTGAGCATCCCGTGGTTCTGCGCAAGACGCCGCAGCAGATTGCGATCATGCGGCGCGCCGGGGCGGTGGTGGCGGAGATGCACGCGGCGTGCAGGGAGGTCGCCAAGCCCGGCGTGACGACGGCGGAGCTGGACGCAGCGGCGCGCGAGGTACTTGCGCGCCGGCGGGCGCGCTCGAACTTCCTCGGCTATCACGGCTTCCCCGCGGTGGCGTGCATCTCGCCCAACGACGTGGTCGTGCACGGCATCCCTGACGATCGGGCGCTCGTCGACGGCGACATCGTGTCGATCGACTGCGGCGCGATCGTCGAGGGCTGGCACGGCGACGCGGCGATCACCATCCCGGTCGGCGAGATCGACGGCCGCTCGCAGCAGTTGATCGACGTGACCCGGAGTTCCCTCGACGCGGCCATCGAGTGCGCCGTCGCCGGCAACCGCCTGGGCGACGTCGGGGCCGCGGTCGAACGGACGGCCCGAGCCGCCGGGTTCTCGGTGGTGCGGGCCTACGTCGGGCACGGCATCGGGACCGCGATGCACGAGGAGCCCGATGTGCCGAACTACGGCCCGGCGGGCCGGGGGCTGCGGCTGCGGGAGGGCATGGTGCTCGCGATCGAGCCGATGGTCTCCGCCGGCCGGGCGGCCACCCGCACGCTCGACGACGGGTGGACGGTCGTCACGATCGACGGATCGCGCGCTGCGCACTTCGAGCACACGGTGGCCGTCACCGAGCGTGGTCCCCAGGTCTTGACCCTGCCGTGAGGCCCTCCGGCGGCGCCGGTTGTCCTTTCCGGACCGTCTCAGGTAGTCTTTTCGTTCGGCCCAATGCCCGTTCGGCGCGCTTGGCGCGCCTCCAACCCTGAAGGTGATGCCCTCTGGCGAAGCCCAAGGACGACACGATCCTGGTCGAAGGCACGGTGGTGGAGCCGTTGCCTAACGCCATGTTCCGTGTCGAGTTGGAGAACGGACACAAGGTGCTGGCTCATATCTCGGGGAAGATGCGCATGCACTACATCCGCATCGCCCCGGGCGACCGAGTCCAAGTCGAGCTCACACCGTACGACCTCTCCCGAGGTCGCATCACGTATCGCTACAAGTAGATCCAACTCCCGGGAACACGCGATGAAGGTCCGTCCGTCGGTCAAGAAGATGTGCGACAAGTGCAAGGTGATCCGCCGCCACGGTTCCGTGCGCGTGATCTGTACCGACCCGCGCCACAAGCAGCGGCAAGGCTAGAGGGGAAGGCTTCACAACGATGGCCCGTATCGCCGGCGTCGACATCCCCCGCGAGAAGCGTCTCGAGATCGCACTCACGTACATCTACGGCATCGGCCGCACGAGCGCGCAGAACGTCTGCGACGCGACGCAGATGTCGCGCGACACCCGTGTTCGTGATCTGACGGAAGAAGAAGTCGCTCGCCTGCGCGGGTTCATCGACCAGAACCTCAAGGTCGAAGGTGACCTGCGGCGTGAAGTGAGCCAGAACATCAAGCGCAAGATGGAGATCGGCTGCTACGAGGGGCTTCGGCACCGCAGGGGTCTGCCGGTCCACGGGCAGCGCACCCGCACGAACGCTCGCACCCGGAAAGGCCCGAAGAAGACGGTCGCCGGCAAGAAGCGGGCCCGCAAGCACTAATCGTTGTTCATTCGCTCGACCCAGGAAGTTTGAGGGGAAGTGGCAAAGCCTGCTGCCGGTGGACGCCGGCCCAAGCGCAAAGAGCGCAAGAACGTCGCGTACGGAGTGGCGCACATCAAGTCGTCGTTCAACAACACGATCATCACGTTCACCGATCAGCAGGGCAACGCCTTGTCGTGGGCCAGCTCGGGCAACGTGGGCTTCAAGGGATCGCGCAAGAGCACGCCCTTCGCGGCGCAGCTCGCGGCCGAAGCTGCGGCACGCCGCGCGATGGAGCACGGTGTGCGCAAGGTGGACGTGATGGTGAAGGGCCCGGGCTCGGGCCGCGAGACGGCGATCCGGTCGATCCAGAACGTCGGGATCGAGGTCGTGGGCATCAAGGACGTCACCCCGATCCCGCACAACGGTTGCCGGCAGCCGAAGCGGCGCCGGGTCTGAGGGGCTGAGGGTCTGATGGCGCGTTACACGGGTCCGGTCTGTCGGTTGTGCCGGCGCGAGCGGATGAAGCTGTTCCTCAAGGGCACGAAGTGCGAGACGATGCGGTGCCCGATCGAGCGCCGGCCCTATCCGCCCGGCCAGCACGGCCGCGGCCGAGTCCGCGACTCGGAGTACTTGCTCCAGCTGCGCGAGAAGCAGAAGGCGCGGCGCATCTACGGGCTGCTCGAGAAGCAGTTCCAGCTGATCTACACGCGCGCCAACAAGCAGCCGGGTATCACGGGTGAGAACCTGCTGCGGCTGCTCGAACTGCGCGTCGACAACGTCGTGTTCCGCACGGGGTTC
>DATMUX010000365.1:0-2074 GCA_035563695.1 Acidimicrobiia bacterium | reverse complement strand
CACCGGAGCATGGGGTTGTAGGGCGACGCCGAACCCGAGGATCCGGGCGCCGGTGCCGTTGCCGGGCACGACACGTTCGTCGTCGCGGATTGTGTGTACCACCCAATTGTTTCGTTGAACTCGATCCCCAGGGGCAAGGTCGAGCGCGCATCCGCCGCGAGTTGCGATTGCGCGACGTCGCGCGAGAAGTACGTCGCCAGCAACTCGCTCTGCGTCGCGTTATTCGACCGGTCGCCGGCCGCGGGCACGGCGGTCATCGCCTGGATCATCGTCGTGCACAGCGGCACCATGATCAGCGCCATGATCGTGATGGTGGCGACCATCTCGACGAGCGTGAAGCCGCGCTGGCCTTTCGTGACGCGCGTGGTGCTCATGACGGCGGGATCTGCACGTAGCTCAGCCGCTTGACGACGTTGCCGATCCCGGGCGCGACGTCGTCGATCTCGAACTGCTCGCGCAGCGTCACATGGCCGGCCGGACAGCCGGACGAGTCGCCGCTCCCATCGCAGATCTCGATGTTGACCAGCCGAGGGTTGCGGGGCGGCGGCTCACCGCCGACGACCGCAATGTCGTTGCCCTTCGTCCACTTCAGCGCGCTGAGCTGCCGGGCGACGATGCCGTCGCTGAACCACGCGGCATCGTTCTGATTCCCGCTCAGCGACACGGCGGCCGAAGGGGCGTAGATCATGCCTTGGGCGTGGAACTTGACGCTGGCCGAGATGTTGTTGACGTCGAGCAGCGGGCAGTCCTGGGCATCGGCCATACCGCCCGTGCCGCCGTTGACCCCGGAGAAGTTCCCGAAGGCCTGATCGCCGGCGGAGCTGGGCGACTTGTTGGGGCCCCAGTCCGCGTCGAGCCAGTCGTGCTGGGCGGTCGACAGCGGCGAGCTCGAGCTGCCCAGCAGGTACGGCGGGTACGTTCCGGCCCGGATCGTCGTGCACCCGGCCAGGGGCCGCAGTGATCCGGCGGGTCGGTAGGTGATCGCGAGCACGATGCCGTCGACGTAGACCTCGTGCGTGCAGCCGGCGCAACTCGTTGCCACGGCCACGGTCCATTTCACACTCGCGCCCTCGAGCGCCTCCGGCGTGTCGATCGAGTCGGTCAGGTCGCGTTGCTGCGACCAATCGGGCGTGCCCGATCCCGCGGGCGCCGCGGGATCGCCCCACGTGAACGTGCAGTCGCCGTCGTCGTTGTCGGCGCCGGTGTAACACGGGGGAAAGCCTCCCCAGGTGCCCACGATCGGCGAACCGACGGCATTGCTGTTCCAGTTCGAGGCGGAGTAGCCGTTCGATCCGTAGTTGCCGGTGCCGGGCGTGATCGTGAGCTGATCCTTGTTGACCCAGCCGCCGGGGTACCACGTTCCGTTCAGTGTCCCGCCTTCGCGATGGAGTACGACGAGCTTCACGTCGGTGATCGTCGATCCGGGCGGAATCTGACCCGCGCCGTAGCCGCGGAGGTTCTGCAGCTTGAACGCGAGCGTCGCAGCGGCCCAGTTGGCGTTCGACCACACCGCGCTCGCGGGCGCGGCGAGATCATTGATCTTGTAGTAGTTGACCGGCGTGCCGCTGTTCGTCCACGGCGGAGTCGTCGTCGTGTTGGCGGCGTCGGGGGCCAGGAACGTCGTGGCGGAATCGGTGCTCAGCACCGGTGCGGGACCGGCCGAATCCTCGCTCATGCCGAACACGGCGATGCCGAGATTGCTCCCGTTGTCGTTCCGCGTGGCGTTCGAGCCGTTGCCCCAGTTTGGACTTCCCCAGCTCGGGAACGCGCTCTGCTTGCTCGCGCACAGCTCCGCGAACTGGTCGCTCGACGTGTTCCCCCAGTTGATGCGCGCGACGCCGCCGAAGATCCATTGCACGCCCGGGAGCGTGCGGTCGCACGCGCCGGGATATGCCGGTGCGGGCCGTCCTTTCCAGGAGACGTCGAACTGCAATCCGTCCATCTCCATGATCGACGAGCCGGCCGGTGCGGTGTTCGGCGCGGTGACCTGGATCGTCGCCCGCAGCCGGTTGATGTACTCGGGATGCGCGCTCCACGCCGCGGCCGACGACGGCCAGCCCGCGCCGACGTCCGC
>DATMUX010000364.1:0-2522 GCA_035563695.1 Acidimicrobiia bacterium | reverse complement strand
TCCATCGCTGGGTCGCGCACATGATCGAAGAGCGTGCGCCGGCCCGGGGCGAACACTGGTCGGAGGCCGCGCCTCCCGCACCGGAGGTGATCCTCGATTGGTTCGCGACCGGCGTGCCGCTGCTCGCCGATGCCCTCGCCGAGGGCGGGCCCGCCGTCGACGTCTGGTCGTGGACCGACGACCACACCAGCGGGTTCTGGGCCCGCCGCCAGGCGGTCGAGACCGCGGTCCATCGCTACGACGCGCAGCTCGCCGCGGGGGATCCCGCGCCGGTCGCCCGCGATCTGGCGATCGACGGGATCGACGAATTCTTCTGGCTCATCCCGTTCTGGCCATGGGCGGAGCGGGTGCGCGGCAGTGGTGAGACGCTGCATCTCCACTGCACCGACGGCGAGGGCGAATGGCTCGTGCGACTGGCGACCGACGGCGTCGTCGTGACGCGCGAGCACGCGAAGGGCGATGTCGCGGCGCGGGGTACCGCATCGGATCTGTTGTTGTTCCTCTACGGACGCGTTCCCGCGAGCGAGCTCGAGGTCTTCGGCGACGCGACGTTGCTGGCGCGCTGGCGCGAGCTCGTCACCTGGTAGCGGCGCCCGGCGCGATCGCGGTGCGCAGCACGTCGATCACGTGCTCGCGCCGCACCGCGAGGGCTTCCGGTGAGAGCGGGTCGACGTCGAGGAGTCCGCTCATCAGCTGCCCGTCCGACAGGTACGACAACACCGCGCCGTACCCGGTGAGCAGGAGCTGGCGGGCGTCGTAACGCCGGAGCCGGCCCGCGTCCATCTCGCGCTCCAGGAACGCCGCGCCCCGTTCGAAGAGGGGCTTGAGCAACACGTTCAGCTCCTCGCGCAGGATGGGCCCGCCCTCGAGCGCTTCCCACCGCACGAGACGAACGAAGTCGGGGTGCTCCTCGAAGAACCGGAAGGCGGCGCGCAACACCCGTTCGACCTGCGCCCAACCCTCGCGCGTGCCCTCGGTCGCCTGCTCGACGAGGGCGCTCCAGTCGATGAACGACGCGAGCAGCACCGCGCGGTAGAGGCTCTCCTTCGACGGGAAATGGTGCAGCAGGCTCGGCCGCCGGATCCCGACCTCGTCGGCGATGTCGTTCAGGCTCGTCCCGGCGTAGCCGTGCTCGGCGAAGCGGCGCAGCGCGACCTCGAGGATGACCTCCTTGGTGGAGGGGACCGCATCGGACGGGAGCGCCATGGAGTCCAGTCTACCGACTGGTCGGTAGTACACTGGCCGGATGTCCTTCTCGCACATCGTCGCCGCGATCGTGGCCGGGCTGGTCGTGACCCAGGCCGCCACCGCCGCCACCACCGTCTACCTGCACCGCGGCCTCGCCCATCGCGCCCTGACGCTGCGGAGCGCGGCGACGCTCCCGTTCCGCGTGGTCGTGTGGATCACGACCGGGATCCGGCCGCGCCAGTGGGTGGCCGTCCACCGCAAGCACCATGCCTCGACCGACACGCCCGAGGATCCGCACAGCCCCGCCCAGGTCGGGTTCTGGCGCGTGCAGCTCGGAAATGTCGGTCTCTACCGGCGCGCCGCGGCCGACCCGGCGAACCTGCGCAAGTACGCGCGCGACGTGCCGCCCGACCGCCTCGACCGCGCGCTGTTCGACCACGCGTTCGTGGGGCTCGCCATCGGGATCTCGATCCTCGTCACGGTGATGTGGGGCCTCGGGTTCGGGCTCCTGGTCGGCTTCCTCGCGGCCGGCGTCCACGCCGTGACGTATCTCATGATGTCGGGGTCCATCAATGCCGTCGGGCACACCTTCGGCAAGAAGCCGTACCCCAACTCCGCGACGAACATGCAGTCACTCGCGCTCGCGACGGGCGGCGAGGGCCTGCACAACAACCATCACGCCGCGCCCACATCGGCCCGGTTCGCGCTCAACGCCGGCGAGATCGATCCGGGCTGGTGGTTGATCCGCGCCCTCGTCGCGCTCCGCCTCGCGCAGGTGCGCCACGACGACGTGCACCTGAAGACGGCCGCGTAGCCCGCTACCGCGCGAGCGCGCGGATCACGTCCTGCAGCTGATCGGGTCCGCAGAACAGCGCGGGCGCGGGCGTCGTCACGCCGTTCTCCATGTAGCGCGCGATGTGATCGCGGCAGGCCTCGGGCTTGCCCCACACGAGCAGCTGGTCGACGACGGAGTCGGGAATCGACTCGGCGCCGGCCTTGCGATCGCCCGCCGCCCACAGTCGCCAGAGGTCGGCGAGCTCGTCGCCCCGGCCGAGCCACTCGTGGAACGCCGCGTACACCGGCACGGTCAGGTACGACGCGATCGCGCGCTTGCCGACGGCGCGCACGAGCGCGGCGTCGTCGGTCGGGAACACGAAGATGCGCGCGACGATCTCCTTGCCGGCACCGACGTAGGGGACGACGGTCTTCACGTCGTCGGCCGACAACCAGTTGATGATCGCGCCGTCGCCGGCGCGCCCCGCGAGGTGCAGCATGCCGGCGCGCAGCGCGGCGACCAGGATCGGCGGCTGCTCGGGGACAGGGATACCCAGCCG
>DATMUX010000363.1:0-3164 GCA_035563695.1 Acidimicrobiia bacterium | reverse complement strand
CCTGGCCGGCGATCACCGGGTCGATGGTCAGGCCGGCCCACGCCCCGCCGTCGATGTCGCCCCAGTCGTTCCATTCGAAGAAACCGTACGGCTCCAGCGCGCGCGTCGTCGGCGACGGGTTGGCGGGATCGATGTACGCGTTCGAGAGGTGCCACTTCCCCTGATACGTGCAGTAGTAGCCCGCGGTTGCGAGCATCGTGCCCACCGTGCCGAGCGCCGGATCGAGAGGGCGGATGTACGGCATGTTGTCGTTGTCGAAGATCTGCGTGATCGGAACGTGCCGGCCGGTGTAGATCACCGAGCGGGCCGAGCTGCACTGCACGGAGGCGGTGTAGTAGCGCGAGAAGCTGACACCCGACGCGCGCAACCGCTCGCGGGCGGGCAGCGAATATCCGGGAGGATGGGGAAGGTGATACCGCTCCTCGTCCGTCACGATCAACAGGATGTTCGGCCGCAACCTTTGGCTCCATTCGTCGGATGATTCCCGCATCCAGGCTGCATAGGTTGCCTCGTCGCCGTGTTGGCCGCCAAGGGCGACGACACCCGATCCTGGTTACCTGGTCGCGGCGATACCGATCACGGGCGCGGGGAGTGAGTCGTCGGCGAGGCTGCCGGCGAACGGCTGGGCGGAGAAGTCGAACACACCGCCGTCGCTCGCGACCATAAGATAGCCCGCGCCGTAACGCACCATGCCGACGACGGGCGCGTTCAGGCGCGCGTCACCCATGGAGCCGTGGAAGTGCGCGTCACCGAAGGCGAATACGCCGCCGTCGGCGGCAACGAGCCAGTAGCCGTGGTTGTCGGCAGTGGGAACGAGGTCCGCGACGGGTTGGTTGAGGCGCCGGCCACCCATCGAGCCGTGAAAGCGCGCATCCCCGAACGCGAAGACTCCGCCGTCCGACGCGATCAGGTAGTAGCCCTTCCCGCTCGGCGTCGCGACGGAATCGACGACCGGTCCGTTGAGTGCGGCACCGGACAGGTCGCCGAAGAACGGCGCATTGCCGAACGCGAGCACGCGTCCGCGGTTGGTGAAGAGCCAGTAGCCGTCCGCGGCTCGCGTGGCCGAGATGCTGATCACGCATTCGCCCCAGGGCAACGGCGGTGCATTTCCGAACCGGGGCGCGTTGCCCTTGGCGTACACCACACCGGCGGCGTTCACGATCCAGTAGCCGTGACCGTTGGGGGTTGCTTCGATGTGCGTCGCGCCCGCCGTTGCCGCGTCGCCGAGATCATCGGCGCTGCCGAAGCGCGAGACGTGACCGCTCCCGTCGGTCAGCCAGTAGCCGGCGGCCGGGCTCGGGTCGGGATCGAGCGTCGACGGCACCATCGACTCGATCCAGCGGCGAACCGGTCCGGCTCCGAGCTGCATGTACACGCCGTTCGGAATTCGATTACCGCACGCGCCTTCGCTCCAGCTCGTCAACGCGACCTCGCGCCACCCGCCGTCGGCCATGTTCGCCACGAGCGGGCCTCCGCTGTCGCCGTCGCAGCTGTCGGCTGTGCCGCCGGGAACGCCGGCGCCGATCACCATGTCGTCGTACGCGCGCGCGACCAGCGGCGAGTACGTCGACGCGGCGTACGCGGACCGCAGCTGGCTGTAGGACAGCACGTTCAGCGTCGCCTGCCGCAATACCGGCGTCGCACAGGGTGCGCCGCATCCACCGAACCCGAGCGCCTCGACGTGCGCACCGGCCGTGCCGGCCTCGGAGCCACAGCCGCCGAACGTGCGCGTCGCGCCGCACGGGTCCCACCGAGGCGCATCCGCGGACTCGGCCAGCTCCACCGGCAGATGCACAGTGTCGGGCCGGGACAGATGCACGAGGCCTGCGTCGTTCAGGTACGCGGCCCCGGCACTCGACCAGCCCGGGTCGACGTACACGTGGTCGGAACTCGACGCGCGCCCGCCCCCTACCGTCACGCTCAACGCACCGGGCGCACCGACGAACCCCGCGGCGCAGTGCCCGGCGGTCAAGACCCACCACGGATCGATCAGCGTTCCGCTGCACACGAAGCGATCAGCGGAGCCGTTCGAACCGCGCAGCGACAGCTCCGCCATGTAGGGAGCCGCGTGCGCGGAGACGATTGCACCGCCCCGTATCGCGCCCGAATGCCGCACCCACATGCCCGCGGCCGCGAGCACGACGGTGAGGCTCACGATCCCCGGCGTCATCGCTCGGACCCGCAGCATCCTGGTCGGCCCCCGATCACACGAACTCCGCGCGTGTGCATGCTGCCGGATCCGCGTCGCGAGGACGCGGACCACCGGACGTTCCGGACGGCGTGTCGTTCCCCGGTTCGTCAGCCGTCGCGTCGTGCGCGCGCGTCGGCCGCGGCCAGAACCGCCCGGACCGCGTCGATGTCGAACGGTGCTTCGGCCCCGGTCGCCGGGTCCCACTGACTGCGAGGAGTAGCAAAGAAGTCGCCGCCGTACACGTGGAGCGCGGCCGTGTACGACGACGACGGGTTCGTCACCGCGTGGATCGCCTCGGCGCCGAGCAGGGCGACCTCGCCGGCGCGCAGGCTCCGGCCGCCGGCCGGCTCGAGCCCGCCCCGGTCTCGACGGCGGAAGAACGCGTTGTCCTCGCGACCGCCGTACACGCCGTTCGCCGCCCACATCCGATGATCGTGGGGGAACAGCTCGACTCCCGGCGGCCAGACGAACTGCAACACCGTGAGGACGTCAGAGCGGTGTAAGCAGCGGAACCCGCCGGCGTTCGCGGTACCGAGTGCGGCGTCGATCGCCTCCGGTGTCGCCACGGCCCGCTCGACCAGCTCCTTCACGGCCAGTGACGGCTGGGGATCGGCTCGCGCCGCCTCACAATCGGCGACGAACGCCTCGACGTCGAACATGGCTGCCTCCTTGCCGTCTTCGCGACCTCAGGATGGCACGGGAGTCGCCGTGTTCGCGCGCCAGTCGATCCAGCTCCCGTGCGGGTGCACGAACCCGAGCAGCTCGGAGGTCACCGTGCCGCCGTCGTAGTAGACGAGGCCGAGCACGCTGGCCTGGGTGCCGCGCGCGTCGTGCGGCGCCGATACGCCGGCGAACCGGTCGATCACGCCGGGCGCTTCGGCGCTGATCCACGCGACGGGCCGGGTCGTCGAAGCGGCCGCGAGGCGATCGTGGAACTCGACGCGCCGGTGCGGCGCGAGATACGCCGCGGCCC
>DATMUX010000362.1:0-2746 GCA_035563695.1 Acidimicrobiia bacterium | reverse complement strand
CGGGCGGGAGCGTGCCGGTGAGCCGGCGGAAGCCGTACGCGTACGTCGAGTCGATGATCTGCACGCCCGGGCCGCTGATCGATGCGCCAAGGAGCCGGCCGTCCCACGCCCAGCGGCCGAACAGGAACGGCGCCGCCCAGTTCGCGTCTTCCGGGTTGCGGCAACGATTGGCGGTGTTCGCGGTGAGGAGGGAGCACGGCAGGTAGTCGAGGTGGCCGCGCCCGATGGTGTTCGTCAGCGTCGTGTTCACCGCGGCGAGCAGGCTGTTGTACTCGTCGGTGGCCCAGCGCGTCTCGGTCGCGTTGCCGACCCGTTGCGCGAGATAGCGGTAGGCGGCGAGGCCGGTGAGCGCTTCGTAGTCGTCGACGGTCCAGTAGCCGTCGGTGTCGATGTCGTCGGTGTGGCCGATGATCCCGCCCGGTCCGGTGCGATCGGCCGCGATCTGGTGCGCGGTTTGCTCGATGCTCGGCCGGCTCGGGCCCCCGGGCCCGGAGGTCGCGAAATTCGCCCGGACGAACGCGAGGTCGCCGGTCTTCAGCAGGTAGATCGCCCACGGCCACGAGTAGGTCCATACGCCGTCTTCGTACTGGCCCTGCGAACCGATCACGGTGCGCGCTTCGAGCAGCAGCGCGTGCGCGTCGTCGAAGTATCCCTGCGTGAACAGGTTCGCGAGGATGCCGATCACGTCGTGACTGAACTCGGATTGGTATCCGTTCACGCCGGTGTTGAGGTGCGTGCCGCTGCGGGCGATCTGCGTGTAGATGAAGCCGGTGCGGTACGCGTCGTTCAGCGCCGGGTCGGGCACGTTCACCTGCGCGATCCCGGCGAGGAGCCCGTTCCAGAACGCGCGCATGTGCGCGTAGTGGCTGTCGAAGCTGCCGGTGGCGGCCAACGACGCGGCCGACGGCCACGCGTACGCGTTGCCGAAGCGATCGGCCGCGATCGCGTAGTCGTAGGTCGACGTCGCGTTGGGCGCGATGCCGTTCGGCGCACTCCGCAGGAGCGTGAGGCCGGGCGACGGGCGCGGATCGGCGGCGGTCGGCTGCGCGGTCGGGTTCGTGATCACGACCCGGCTGTACACGACGACGTACGCGTGACCGTCGATGTCGACGCGGTCGGCGAACTCGGTGATCACGACGCGCGCCGGTCCGTGGCGGAACGAGGTGATCTGCGCGGGCAGGTAGCCGTCGGCGTTCACCCAGGTGGTGGGCCCGCCGCCGTAGATCCCGAAGCCGAACGCCTTGTCGATCCCGTTCTGCACGTAGAACATGCCGCCCAGGCACGTCACGACGCCCTCGCCGTTGCCCGCCCATCCGATCGCCGACGCCGACCCGAGCGCCCCGGTGATCGCGTCGGTCGGGATGTTCAGCGCGCACGTCGCCTTGACCGGGATGTTCGGCACGGTCGTCGTCGGACCGGCGGGCTGTGACGTGGGCGGGATGCGGTGCGCCGAGCTCGGCGACGACGAACATGCCGCGACGAGCGCCACGCTCGCGAGCACGACCCAACCGCGCCGCATCACGCCGTCACCGTACTCATGGGCGCGGCGGCGCGACGGCGTTACGGTGGTGCGTGCCGCGGATGGGTTCTGGCCGGCTTCCGGGGATCGTCGTGCTGGTCGCGCTGCTTGGTGTCGGCCTGTCGGCGTGCGACAGCGGCTCGTCGCACTCGAAGGGCGGGGCGGGTGCGCCGGCGGCCTTGACGGTCGACGGGCTGGCGGCGCCACTGGGGCTCGATCCGTCCGACGTGGCGTTCGGGTGGCACGTGAACGATCCGCGCCGCGGCGCGGTGCAGAGCGCGTACCGGATCGTGGTGTCGCGCGTGACGGTTGGCGGCTCCCAGAACGGCAGCACGGCGCCGGTGTGGGATTCGGGCCGGGTCGCGTCGCGCGCGCAGGCGTTCGTCGCCTATAGCGGCCCGGCGCTGCATTCCGATGCGGTGTACGCGTGGACGGTCCAGACGTGGGATGGCTCCGGCCGGGCGAGCGCGATGTCTGCTTCGGCGCGTTTCGAGACCGGACTCGTCGACGGCGACTGGACGGCGAAATGGATCCGCCGCCCCGCCGACCCGCAGGTGGAGCCCGATCAGTACACGTACGCGCGCACGGAGGTCACGCTGTCGGCGTCGCCGATCGTGCGGGCCCGCGCGTACGTGTCGGGCGATCAGCAGTACGAGATGTACGTGAACGGCACGAGGGTCGGCAAGGGCGAGGCGTACAGCTACCCCGACTCGCAGTACTACGAGACGCTCGACGTCACGGGTGCGCTGCACGCCGGCCGCAACGCCGTCGGCCTGTTGTACAACTGGCAGGGTGCGACGAAGGCTCATCCCGCCGGTGAGCCGGGCGTCATTGCCGAGCTGCGGATCACGCATCAGGACGGCAAGGTCGACATCGTCGGGACCGACGGCACGTGGCGCGTGCGCAAGGGTGCGTGGCTGAACCCCACCCAGCGCGACCTCGAAGGCGACATCGTCGACTACACCGAGCACATCAACGGTCCCGACGTGCCGGTCGGTTGGGACCGGCCCGGGTTCGATGCGTCGGGCTGGGCGCCGGCCACGGTCGTCGGCCCGGCGGGCACGCCGCCGTGGACCCATCTCGTGTCGGTGCGGACGCGCATCGTCTACGAGCCCGTGCGCGCGGTGTCGCTCACGCGGCTTTCCACGGGTTCGGTCGTCGCCGACTTCGGCAAGGTATATGCGGCGATACCGACCGTGACGTTCCACCACGGCGTGCACGGTCATC
>DATMUX010000361.1:0-16591 GCA_035563695.1 Acidimicrobiia bacterium | reverse complement strand
GACACCGCGACGGTGGCGGCGATGCTCGAAGAGCTGCGCGGGGACGTGCAGGCGACGCTCACGGAGCTGCGCGAGCTCGCGCACGGGATCTACCCGCCGCTGCTGATGGATCGCGGCCTCGGCGAGGCGTTGCGCGCTGCCGCGAATCGCTCGATCTTGGCGGCCGAGGTACGCGCCGAGGTCGGTCGCTTCTCGAGCGACGTGGAGGCCGCGGTCTACTTCTGCTGCCTGGAAGCCCTGCAGAACGCAGGGAAGCACGCGGGCGCGGGCGCGCGCGTGACGATCACTGTGCACGCCGGCGACGGCCGGCTGTGCTTCGAGGTGGCCGACGACGGCGCGGGCTTCGACCCGTCGACCGTCCGCCGAAGCCACGGCTTCGTGAACATGGAGGACCGGCTCGGCGCGATCGGCGGGAGCCTGACGATCGACGCCTCCCCCGGGCACGGCGCCCGGGTGCGCGGCGAGATCCCGCTTCAGGCCTCCCAGAGCTGACGGACGAGGTCGGGCCCGAAGTCCTCCTTGTGCACGTACGCCAGGGCGCCGCACTCGCGCGCATCCGCAGGGAGGTCGTCCTCGGAGTACGTCGACAGCAGGATGACGGCCGTCTCAGGGTGTGCGGCGCGGATCCGGCGCGTCGCCTCGATCCCGTTGATCCCCGGCAGGTTGATGTCCATGAGCACGAGATCGGGCCGGTGCTCGTCGACCGCGGCCACGGCGTCCTCACCGTTCTCGGCCTCGGCCGCGACGTCGAAGCCGTCGGTCATGCGGATCACGGTGCGCGCCACCGCGCGGAACGGGACCTGATCGTCGACGATCAACACCTTCACGGTCTTGTGGCGTGTGCCGTCCATCTCGTCCATGGTCGCGCCCTTCGTCCCGGCGGCCCAGGGTGCCAGCCACACTTCCCAGCCACATTTCCCAGCCACACTTCCCAGCTCACATTTCGAGGTCAGGTCTGCCTCACGGATGATCGTCCGGCTGCTCGGAGAGGAACAGCAGTACCGCCTTCACGCGCCGGTGCACGTCGGGTTCCTCTGAGAGCCCGAGCTTCGAGAACAGCGAGTTGATGTGCTTCTCGACCGCGCGTTCCGACAGGAACAGGGCCTGGGCGATGCCCGCGTTGTTGCGACCCTGAGCCATCTGCTCGAGCACTTCGCGTTCGCGCGGAGTGAGGCGCTCGAGCGCCGACGACGTGCGTTTCGTCCGCTGCGCCACGAGGGCCTCGACGACGAGCGGGTCGATCGCGCTGCCGCCGCGCGCGACCTCCTCGATGGCGTGCACGAGTTGTTGCGGTTCCGACACGCGCTCCTTCAACAGGTACGCGCGACCTTCGGAGCCGCGTTCGAGCAACGCGAGCGCGTAGGCCGGGTCGACGTACTGCGACAGCACGACCACCGCGGTGGCCGGGTGCGAGTCGCGCAGCTCGAGGGCGGCGCGGATGCCTTCGTCGGTGCCGGTCGGGGGCATGCGGATGTCGGTGATCACGACGTCGGGCTCGGACCCGGCCACCGCGGCCATCAGCTCGTCGTAGGTGCCACACGAGCCGCAGACCTCGATGCCGTCCTGATGGTCGAGCAGCGTGATGATCCCCTCCCGAACCAGCAGATTGTCCTCGGCGACGACCACCCGGAGCGCCATCGCCCGACCCTACCGGGCTTCCGGGCCCGGTCCGCTACACTGCGACGCTCATGTACGCAGTGATCGAGACCGGCGGCAAGCAGTACCGCGTGGCCGAAGGCGACCGCCTCGACGTCGAGCGCCTGGCCGCGGGCGACGGCGGCGACGAGGTCACGCTGCGTCCCGTGCTGCTCGTCGACGGTGACGCGGTGATGGCCACGCCCGCGCAGCTCGGAAGTGCCTCGGTCAGCGCGCGGGTGGTCGGCGAGGCAAAGGGCCCGAAGATCAAGGGCTACACCTACAAGAACAAGTCGAACCAGCGCCGGCACTGGGGACACCGCCAGCACTACTCCACCATCGAGATCACCGCGATCACGAAGGGCTAACCGTGTCGAAGAAGAAGGGCGCCAGCTCGTCCCGCAACGGACGCGATTCCAACGCTCAGCGCCTGGGCGTGAAGCGATTCAGCGGTCAGACCGTCACCGCCGGCACGATCATCGTGCGCCAGCGCGGCACCCGGTTCCACCCGGGCTTCAACGTCGGACTCGGCAAGGACGACACGCTGTTCGCGAAGGCCGACGGTGTCGTGCAGTTCGGTCGCCGGCGCGGCCGCAAGCTCGTCGACGTCGTCGCGTCCGAGTAGTACTCCTCAGGGCGTCAGGCCCTCGGGAAGCGCATCGGCGTGTACGACGGTCAGCGTCTTCGTGGTACGCGTGATCGTGACGTAGAGCAGGCGCAGGCCGGCACGGTCCGGCGTCACCAGCGCCGACGGCTCGGCGACGATCACATGGTCGAACTCGAGACCCTTCGCGCTCGTCGCGTCGAGCACCGCGATCGGCGCGTCGAGCGCGTCGGCCGTGTCGGCCACGGCACCGGCATCCGCGAGCGCGCCGACGAGCTCGGGGTGCAGCGCGCCGGGCGCGATGACCGCGATGGTTCCGCCCGTCATCAAGGCGCGGCGCGCGTGTTCCGCGGCCGCGATGACGACGTCGGGCGCGCCCACGAAGCGCGGCTCCTCGCCCGTGCTGCGGACCGACACCGAGGGCTCCACCGTCGGCGCCGCCACGGCGAGCAGGCGTGACGCGACGTCCATGACCTCGGCCGGCGTTCGGTAATTGATCGTCAGGGTCACGAAGCGCGGGGGGTTGTGGCTCGGCAGGTGCGACAGCACGTCGTCCCACGACGGCACCGCGCCGGGCTTGCTCGCCTGTCCCGGATCACCGACCAGCGTCATCGAGCCGGACGGGCACCGCCGCGCGAGCATGCGCCACTGCATGGCGGTGAGGTCCTGAGCCTCGTCGACGAGCACGTGCCCGAAGGTGCGCGGCTCGATGGCCGGCTCCGGCCCGTGCCCGTTGCCCGACGGCTCACCGAAACGGCTCGCGAGCGTGGCGGCGTCGGCGAAGCCGTGCAGTCCGAGATCGTCGATGACCCGCGCCGCGGTGTCGACCATGTCGTCGCCACCCTTGCGGCGGCGCCGGGTGCGGGCGACCTCCACCGGTCCGAGCAGCGCGTCGGCTTCGTCGACGAGCGCGATGTCGCTCTCGGTCCAGCGCACGCGTGCGACGTCGGGCTCGCGCCGCCGGTGCAACAGCGTGAGCTCCTCGTCGTTCAACAGGTTGCCCGCGGCCGAGGCGACGAGCGCCCGGAACCCGAAGAGGTCGTTCACGAGCTCGGCGCCGGAGAGCACGGGCCAGATGCGGTCGAGCGCTTCGCGCACCTCGGCGCGTCCCCGCAGGCGGGAGCGCAGCTCGGACTCCCAACCGTCGGGGGGAGCCTCCCCGCGTGCGAGCGCGCCCGCGACCGACACGTCGATGCCCCGGTCGAAGAGGTTCGTCACGTTGTCGGACGGCGCGCGTCGCTCGCGGAACGAGCGGATCGCGGCCGCTTTGTAGCGCGAGACGAGCAGATCGAGCACCCGGCGCACGACCACGGGGCGGTTCTCGTTGTGTGTGCCGCGCCGGCGGCGCGTCGCTTCGACGATGCGCGCGGTGTCGGTGCGCGAGACGCGCAGGCGCAGACCGTCGACGAGCACGACGAGGTCGTTCGGCAACGGTCGCTCCCGGTCGGAGACCGCGCGCTCGATGATGCGCGCCATCCGGGCGTCGCCCTTGAGCTCCGCCAGCGCCGGCGGCTCGACGGCCGTGACCCGCATGCGCGGCTTCAGACCCGCGATCGTCGACAGCTGGACGTCTTGTTCCCCGAGCGAGGGCAGGACGTGTTCGATGTAGCGCAGGAACACCGGGCTCGGGCCGATCAACAGCACGCCCTGGCTCGCGAGGCGCCGGCGATGCGTGTACAGGAGGTATGCCGCCCGGTGCAGGGCGACGGCCGTCTTGCCCGTGCCCGGCCCTCCCGCGACCACGAGCGGCCCGTGGAGCTCGGCGCGAATGGCCTCGTCCTGTTCCGCCTGGATCGTCGCGACGATGTCGCCCATGCGCCCCGTGCGGTTGCGCTCGAGCGCGGCCAGCAACGCGCCTTCACCGGCGACCCGCAGGCCTTCGCTCTCGACGGCCAGCCGGTCGAACACCTCATCGTCGAGCCCGATCACCTCGCGGCCCTTGCGGGTGATGAGGTGGCGGCGGCGGACGACATCCATCGGTTCGACGGCGGTCGCGCGGTAGAAGGGCTCGGCCACCGGCGCGCGCCAGTCGACGACGAGGGGGGTGTGCTCGTCGTCCTCGACGGCGAGGCGCCCGACGTACCAGCGGCCGCTGTCCTCCATGTCGAGGCGGCCGAAGATCAGCGGCGCGTCGCCGATGTCGAGGTCGGCGAGGCGACGCTGCGTGACATCCCAGGCGATGTCGCGCTCGAGCCGGGCCTGGTGCGTGCCGCCCGCCCGCACGTCGGCGTAGGCGGCTCGGACCCGCTCCGCGGCGGCGCGCATTGCTTCCAGTCGCGCGTAGGCCCCGGTCACGTACTCCTGCTCGGAGGCGATCTCCGGAGCTGTGGGTCGGTCGGTCGGGGTGCGGTCCAGCAACGTGCTCCCTCGAAATCGGGGATGGACCAGCCTAGTCGCTTCCCGGTCGCCCTCGGTCCGGCCTCTCGCGCCGACCCCCTCGCGCGATAGCCGCGCGCGCACCGGTGCGCGCGCGGGTGCGCGTACCGGTGCGCGCACTGGTACGCGCGCGAGTCTTCGCGGGGGTGCCCCGGGAGGGTTCCGGGTAGGCTCCCGGCGTGCCCCCGGTGAAGACGCAGGTCAAGACGCCGTTCACCGGCCGGGCCGAGGCCGACCGGCTCCTCACCGACAGCCCGCTCGCGCTGATGATCGGGATGCTGCTCGACCAGCAGGTGCCCATGGAGTGGGCGTTCGGTGCCCCCGAGCTGCTACGCGAGCGCCTCGGGGGCCGGCTCGACGCCGCCGAGATCGCCGCGATGGACCCCGGCGACCTCGAGGACGTGTTCCGGGCCAAGCCCGCACTGCACCGCTACCCGGGGTCGATGGCCAAGCGCACGCACGCGCTGTGCGCGTACCTCGTCGAGCACTACGGCGGCCGCGCCGACGCGGTGTGGTCGGGCGTGGGGAGCGGCGAGGAGTTGCTCGCACGCGTCCACGCGTTGCCCGGGTTCGGCAAGGACAAGGCACGCATCTTCGTGGGCCTGCTGGGCAAGCGCCTCGGGGTGCGGCCCGCGGGCTGGGAGACGGCGGCCGCCGATTGGCCCTCGATCGCCGACGTCGATTCTTACGAGCGGGTGCTCGAGATCCGCGAGCAGAAGCGCGCGATGAAGAAGGCCAAGGCGCAATCAGCGGGATAGTGCTCTCGTAGTCTGGGACAAGTGTCCGGGTTCGTCGACGTCGCCCAGCTCAACGTGAAGGCCGGTGACGGGGGCGCGGGCTGTGTGTCGTTCCGCCGTGAGGCGCACGTGCCACGCGGCGGCCCCGACGGTGGCGACGGCGGCAAGGGGGGCGACGTGTGGCTCCGGGCCAACCGCAACGTCGCGTCGCTGCTCGCGTTTCGCGACCATCCGCACCGCAAGGCCACATCGGGGACGCATGGCCAGGGCAAGAAGCTGCACGGCCGCTCGGGCACCGACCTCTACGTCGACGTTCCCAAGGGAACGGTGGTGCGGACGCGCGAAGGCGAGCTGGTTGCCGACCTCGTGTCCCACGGCGACACCTGGCTCGCGGCGCGGGGCGGCCGGGGAGGCCGCGGGAACGCGCGGTTCTTGTCGAACGCGCGCCGTGCACCCAGCTTCGCCGAGCAGGGTGAGTATGGCGACGAGCGATGGTTCACGCTCGAGCTGAAGCTGCTCGCCGATGTGGCGCTCGTCGGCTTTCCCAACGCGGGGAAGTCGACGCTGATCTCGGCGGTGAGCGCGGCGAAGCCGAAGATCGCCGACTATCCGTTCACCACGCTCGAGCCGCACCTCGGTGTCGTGCGATTCCGCGACCACGAGCTCGTGCTCGCCGACATCCCCGGTCTGATCGAGGGCGCGGCCGAGGGCCGGGGGCTCGGCCACCAGTTCCTGCGCCACGTCGAGCGGGCGCGCGTCATCGTGATCCTGTGCGATCTCGCGCCGGTCGACGGCCGCGCGCCGGCCGAACAGGAGCGCGTGCTGCTCGACGAGCTCGGGCGCTACCGGCCGGAGCTGTTGGAGCGGCCGCGCCTCGTCGTCGGGAGCAAGGCCGACATCGCCGCGGCGGGCGTGCAGTTCGACGGTGTGCGCATCTCGGCGGTCGCGCACACCGGACTCGACGAATTCCTGGGCCGCCTCGGCACCCTCGTCGACGAGGCCCGCGCCGCCGAGGGGACGGCCGAGCCGTTCGTGGTGCTCCGTCCCGAGGAGCAGGGTTTCTCCGTCGTCCGCGAGGGCGAGCGCGCCTGGCGCGTGCGCGGACGCCCGGCCGAGCGGGCGGTCGCGCTCGCCGACCTCACCAACCCCGAAGCCCTGTCGTACGTGCAGCACCGCCTCGCGCGCATGGGCGTGGAGCGCGCCCTGGCGCGGGCCGGCGCCCGTGACGGCGACCTCGTGCGCATCGGCGACCACGAGCTCGTGTACGAGGAGCCGGCCTGATGGTCGCCGTGGTGAAAGTCGGCACGTCGTCGATCACCCGCCCGTCGGGCGAGCTCGACACCGACGCGCTCCTGAAGCTCGCCGGTGATCTGGCCGCGGCGAGGGCCGCCGGGTACCGCGTCGTGCTCGTGCTGTCCGGCGCCATTGCCGCGGGCATGCCCGCGCTCGGGCTGCGCGCGCGCCCGAGCGACATGGGAACGCTGCAGGCGATCGCGGCGGTGGGTCAGCCGAGGCTCTTCGAGCAGATGAGCACGCTGCTGGGCGAGCACGAGGTCGTCGCCGGCCAGGTGCTGCTGACCCCGTACGACTTCGTGCACCGGTCGCAGTACCTCCACGCGCGCGACACGTTGCAGCGCCTGCTCGACCTCGACGTGCTGCCCATCGTCAACGAGAACGACACGGTCGCCGACGACGAGATTCGCTACGGCGACAACGACCGCCTCGCCGCGCTCGTCTCGCACCTGCTCGGCGCCGACACGCTCTTGCTGCTCACGGACACCGCCGGTGTGTTCACCGCCGATCCGCGCCGGGACGCCGGGGCGTCGCTCATCGAAGAGATCGTCGAGGTCGACGCGGCGCTCGAGCAGGTCGCGGGCGGCGCGGGGACCGAGCGGGGGAGTGGTGGCATGGCGAGCAAGCTCGCGGCCGCGAAGATCGCCGCCTGGTCGGGGGTGCGCGCCGTGATCGCGTCCGCCGCGGTGCCGTCGGTGATCCGCGACGCGCTGGCCGGCCGGCCGGTCGGTACGTCGTTCGCGCCGCGCGCCACGCGACTCGCGGCGCGCAAGCTCTGGATCGCGTTCGCGCAGGGCGCGCAGGGCCGGATCGTCGTCGACGCGGGCGCGTCGCGCGCGCTCGTCGAAGGCGGCAAGTCGCTGCTACCCGCGGGTGTGCGTGCGGTCGAGGGCGATTTCGACGCCGACGCGCCGGTCGAGATCGTCGGCGACGACGGGCGGGTCTTCGCGAAGGGTCTCACGTGCTACAGCGCCGCCCAGCTCCGGGACGCGGCGGGCAAGCGGACGGGCGAGCTCCCCGACGCGCTGCCCCACGAGGTGGTCCACCGCGACGACCTGGTAGTCCTCCCGTAACGAGGGGAAACCGCTCGACTTGACCGATCGGTCAAGGAGTAGCCTGGCAGGTCATGACGCCGGTCCCGGAGCTTGCTGTCCAGGAGCTTGGTCGCCGAGCGCGGGCCGCGAGCCGCATCCTCGCGACGGCCGGCACCAGCTCGAAGGACGCGGCGCTGCTTACCGCCGCCGATCTGCTGTTGGAGCGGGCGGCCGAGATCCAGGCCGCGAACGACGCCGACCTCGATGCGGCGCGCGCCGCCGGCATGGAGCAGGGCCCACTCGACCGGCTGAAGCTCACCGACGCCCGCCTCGAAGGGATGGCGAACGGTCTGCGAACGGTCGCGGCGTTGCCGGATCCGGTCGGTGATGTGCTCGACGGCTGGAAGCGGCCGAACGGTCTGGAGATCGAACGGGTCCGCGTCCCGCTCGGAGTCGTGGCGATCATCTACGAGAACCGGCCGAACGTCACGAGCGACGCCGCGGGACTGTGCATCAAGTCGGGCAACGCCGCGCTGCTGCGGGGCTCCTCCAGTGCCCTGCGTTCCAACATCGCGATCGCCGGGCTGTTGCGCGAGGCGCTCGCCAAGCACTCGCTGCCCGAGGACGCGGTAATCCTCGTCGAAGACACCGCGTACGAGACGGCCACGCAGGTGATGCAGCTCACCGACTACGTCGACTGCCTCATTCCCCGCGGCGGCCCCTCGCTCATCCGCAGCATCCGGGACAACGCCAAGGTGCCGGTGATCATCGACGGCGATGGCAACTGCCATGTCTACGTCGATGCGTCCGCCGATCTCGACGAGGCGCTGGCCATCGTCGTGAACGCGAAGACGCAGCGCACCAGCGTGTGCAACACCGCGGAGTCGTTGCTCGTGCACGCCGACATCGCCGACGCCTTCGTGCCGCGCGTCTCCGATGTGCTGCACGAGCAGGGCGTCGAGCTGGTCGGCGATGAGGAGTCGCAACGCCGCTCGCCGCACATCGCGCCGGCGACCGACGACGACTTCGCCCGCGAGTTCCTCGCGCTGAAGATGTCGGTCGCGGTCGCGGCCGACCTCGATGCCGCGATCGCGCACGTCAACCACTACGGCACGGGTCACACCGAAGCCATCCTCACGCGCGACCTCGACGCCGCCCGCCGGTTCACGCACGAGGTCGACGCGGCGGCAGTCGTGGTGAACGCGAGCACTCGCTTCACCGACGGCGAGGTGTTCGGGTTCGGCGCCGAGATCGGCATCTCGACGCAGAAGCTGCACGCGCGCGGCCCGATGGGCCTGCGCGAGCTGACCACGTACAAATACGTCATCTGGGGTGAAGGGCAGGTTCGAGAATAACCATGGCCGAGCGGTTTGCATCCGTCGACGCGGTGACGTCGAGTCTGCGCGAGGCGGCCTACCTCGCCGACACCAACATCTCGGGTGTCGTGTTCCTCGCCGACCGGCTCGGCAAGCCGGTGCTCGTCGAAGGGCCCGCGGGCGTCGGCAAGACCGAGTTGGCCAAGGCCGTGGCCGCGAGCACCGGCGCGCGCCTCATCCGCTTGCAGTGCTACGAGGGCCTCGACGAGTCGAAGGCCATCTACGAGTGGAATTACAAGAAGCAGCTGCTGCGTATCCAGGCCGACCGTGAGCACGAGCGCGACTGGGAGACCGTCGAGGCCGACATCTTCTCCGAGCCGTTCCTGCTGACGCGCCCGCTGCTCGAGGCGATTCGCGCCGACGAGCCCGTCGTGTTGCTGATCGACGAGGTCGACCGCGTCGAGATCGAGACCGAGGCGTTGCTGCTCGAGGTGCTCTCCGACTTCCAGGTGTCGATACCCGAGCTGGGCACGATCAAGGGCAAGCAGATCCCGCTCGTGTTCCTCACCTCGAACAACACGCGGGAACTCTCGGAGGCGTTGAAGCGCCGCTGCCTCTACCTGCACGTCGATTACCCCGACATCGACCGCGAGAAGGAGATCGTGCGGGTGCGGGTGCCCGAGGTCGACGCCGCGCTGGCCGAGCAGGTCGCCAAGGTCGTCAGCTCGATCCGCAACATCGACCTGAAGAAGTCGCCATCGATCTCCGAGACGATCGACTGGGCGCGCACGCTCGTGTACCTCGGTCGCAACGAGATCACGCCCGAGGTGCTGGGCGACACCCTGCACGTGCTGCTCAAGTACCAGAGCGACATCGCCAAGGCCCGCAAGGAGCTCGGCGTCGACGCCCCCGTCGTCGTCAAGAAGTAGGGAGATGACAGCGAAGCGGCCGGAGCGACCGGAATGCAGTGGAGCAAGCTCGACTATGCGATGCGGCAGCGGGATAGCACGATGACCGGTGTGATCCCGGCCGAGCCGCACATGCTCGATGTGCTCCAAGGGTTCGTGCACGAGCTGCGCACCGCCGGCCTACCGGTGAGCATGACCGAGAACCTCGACGCGATGCGCGCAATCGAGCACGTGCCGCTCGACGACCGCGACTCGTTCAAAGCCGCGCTCGGCGCAACGCTCGTGAAGCACGCGGGCCACTACCGCGTGTTCGAGACGGTGTTCGAGGTGTACTTCTCGATGTTCTCGCCGGGCGTGAACGCCGAGACGGAAGCCGACCTCGACGCCGAGGCGCAGGCCAGCTTCGACCAGCTGCGCGCCGCGATGGACCAGGGCGGCGCGATGGGTCAGGTGTCGAACGAGGAGCTGGCGCAGATGCTCCTCGACGCCCTGATGCGCATGGACCGCAACGAGATGCAGATGCTCGCGGCCGCGGCCGTCGCGCGTTTCGCGGGTATGGAGCCCGGGCGCCCGGTCGGTGGCGCGTACTACCTCTACCGCACGCTGCGGCAGCTCGATGCCGACGGCCTCGTCGGCAAGATGATGGAACGCGCGCAACAGGACCAGCAGATCGGCGAAGGCGCGTTCGACGAGCGGCTCGTGCGCGAGGACTTCGAAGGCCGGCTGAAGATCCTGCGCGAGATGATCGAGGCCGAGATCCGTCGCCGGCTGGTGGCCGACCGCGGCGTCGAGGCGATGGCGCGGACGTTGCGCAAGCCGCTGCCCGAAGACGTCGACTTCATGCACGCATCACGCGACGAGATGCAGCAGCTCCAGCGGGCGATCTATCCCCTCACCCGGGCGCTGGCCGCGCGCCTCGCGCAACGCCGCCGGCACCGCCGGCGCGGGCACCTCGACTTCCGCCAGACGGTGCGCCACTCCATGCAATACGGCGGTGTGCCCGTCGAACCCAAGTTCAAGCGGCCGAGGCCGTCGAAGCCCGAGATCATGGTGGTCGCCGACATCTCGGGATCGGTCGCGAGCTTCGCCCGGTTCACGTTGCAGTTCGTGTACGCGATGCAGAGCGAGTTCTCGAAAGTGCGCTCCTGGGTGTTCATCGACGGAGTCGACGAGGTCACGCGCTTCTTCGACGAAGCCGACGACCACGGCGAGGCAATCCATCGCGTCAACACCGAGGCCGACGTCGTGTGGGTCGACGGGCATTCCGACTACGGGCACGCGTTCGAAGTGTGGAACGACCGGCACATCCGCGAGGTCACGAAGAAGTCGTCGATCATCCTGCTCGGCGATGCGCGCAACAACTACCACGCGTCGCAGGCCTGGACGCTGGGCGAGATGCGCAAGCGGGCCCGCAAGCTCTACTGGCTCGATCCCGAGCCGCGGGGCTACTGGGACACCGGCGACTCGATCGTCTCCGAGTACGCGCCCTACTGCGACGGCGTCTACGAGGTACGAAACCTGCGGCAACTGCAGAAGTTCGTCGCCGACGTCGTCGAGGCCTGAGCCGCTCATCCGCTACCGGGGCTTGCGGTGCAGCGTCCAGATCGGCGGCGCGCCCTCCACCTCGATGATGCGCACCACTTCGAACGCGTGCCGCGCGTAGTACGCGAGGTTCTCTTCCTTCTGGGTCTCGAGATACGCGGCGAGGCCTTGGTCGTCGCACCGGCTCAACACCGGTGCGAGCGCGGCGGTCCCCGCACCGGAGCGCTGATACAACGGATCGGTGCCGAGGATCGCGAGGTAGTAGTGCGGCTCGGCGATCTCGCGGTGCGCCTTGTCGACCGCGGTGAGGAGGCGGATCGCGCCGCTCACGCGCCGTCCCGAACGCACGAACGTCGGGAGGCCCCGGAGGTTCGTCATCGCGTCGCGGCGCCGGCCACGTGGATACGTGCCCGGCGGCAGCCACACCGCCGCGCACGCGATCTTCGTCCCGGTCTGCGCGACCCAGACGTCGTCGAACGGCTGCGCGTCCGCCACGCCCGCGTGCATGAACGTGAGCAGTCCCTTCGTCTGCGCGACCGGATCGGGCACGAAATAGGAGAACAAGGGATCCTCGTAGAACGCGCGGGTGAGCGCGCCGACCACGGCGGAATGCTGATCGGGATGCATCCGGTCGACGTCGAAGGAGCGAGTCGCCACGATCGCGACGCTAACCCAACCGGGATCGCTTCCACTGTTCGAT
This sequence comes from Acidimicrobiia bacterium, assembly GCA_035563695.1. GTDB lineage: Bacteria > Actinomycetota > Acidimicrobiia > IMCC26256 > PALSA-610 > DATMUX01. The sequence continues at coordinate 4,446 of DATMUX010000361.1, read as the reverse complement.
CGCCTCGTGATGATCGACGATCGGCGCCGGGTAGCGCGGCGTGTCGAGCTCCTCGATCCAGCGACGGACGTACACGCGTTCCGGGTCGAATCGGTTTGCCTGAACCGTCGGGTTGAGGACGCGGTGCGGGTTGGTGTCGGTCCCTGTGCCTGCCACCCACTGCCAGCCGAGTTGGTTGTTCGCGATGTCGCCGTCGACGAGCAGCTCCATGAAGTGCGCGGCGCCGGTGCGCCAGTCGATGCGCAGATCCTTGGTGAGGAACGAGGCCGCGACCATGCGCACCCGGTTGTGCATCCAACCCTCGGCGCGGAGCTGGCGCATGCCTGCATCGACCAGAGGAAAGCCGGTGCGTCCCTCCTTCCAGGCCGCGAGCGCGCCCGGATCGTCGACCCACGCGCGGGCCGCGTTCGGGCGGACGTCGCGCCGGGCCACGTCCGGCCGCCACCACAGGAGCTGCGCGAAGAAGTCGCGCCAGCACAGTTGCCGGAGGTAGGCCGCGCCGCCCTCGCGATCGTGCAATCGCGACGCCACCTCGAGCGGGGAGATGCAGCCGAAATGCAGGTACGGCGAGATGCGCGACGTCGCATCGGCGCCGGGATCGTCGCGCCGTTCGGCATAGCGGGCCAGGCCGCGCGCCGTCCACGACTTCAGGCACGCGCGGGCGGCCGTCTCGCCGCCGACCCATTCGCCGGGCGGGGCTGCGTCGGGGATGGTGTCGCTCGCGATCGCACTCGGCAACGGCGCGAGACGAGCGAGCTTGACCTCGCGGCGCGTTGCCGCCGCCGCCCAGCGCTTGTGGTACGGCGTGAACACGAGATACGGCTTGCCGAACGCGTCGGGTCGGACGACGGTCACACCGTCGTGCTCGACGACGGCGACGCCGACCGTATGGCCCGCACGCCGGAGCCGCTCGGTGCGCGCCCGCGCGTACCCGCTCACGTCACGGGCGACGTGGATCGTATCGGCGCGGCATTCGTACGCGACCTGCAAGGTCTCCTGCACCCAGTCGCCCCGGCGCACGATCAGCCGCGCGCCGCGATCGCGCAGTGATGAATCGAGATCGATCAGTGACTGGCAGAGGAAGCCGAAGCGGTGCGGGCGCCCGTGCGCGGTGTGGGCGAGCAGGAAGCGGTCGAGCACGAAGAGCGGGACGATGCGATCGGCACCGGTGTTCGCGGCCGCGATCGCCGGGTTGTCGCGCAGGCGGAGATCGCGCGTGAACAAAGCGATCGCGGTACCGATGCGACGAGCCTACGCTGGTCGCGATGTGCGCCATGGAGGAGTCCGAGCGGCTGCGCCCGTTCGGCTGGGACGAGGAGTGGGCCCGGGCCGCGTCCGGCCTGCGCGCCGGCCCGCGCGACTCCGTCCCGGGTCGCGTCGTCCGCGTCGACAAGGGCTGGGCGACGGTGGCGACCGCCCCCGGCACGATCCGGGCGAAGACGGCCGGCAACGACGTCGCGACGGGCGACTGGGTGCTGGTGGCGCGCGGTGCCGTCGCCGGTGTGCTGCCGCGCCGCTCGACGTTCGTACGCGGTGATCCGATCGAAGGTCGGGCGCGCAAGCCGCAGGTCGTCGCCGCCAACGTCGACGTCGTGCTCGTCGTGCAATCGCTGACGAACGGCCCGAACCTGCGGCGTCTCGAACGCGAGCTCGTGCTCGCCTTCGAGAGCGGCGCGATGCCCGTCGTCGTGTTGACCAAAGCCGATCTCGTCGACGACGTGCGGGCGCGCCAGGCGGTGGGCGACGCCGCGTCGGCCGCGCCCGATGTCGAAGTGATCGCGACGAGCGCCGTGACCGGCGCCGGAGTCGAGCAGGTGCGCGTGCTCGCGCACGAGAACCGCACGCTCGCGTTGATCGGCGCGTCGGGCGTCGGCAAGTCGACGCTCGTGAACGCGTTGACCGGTGAGGCGAGCCAGGCAACGCGCGACGTACGCGCCCACGACCAGCGGGGCCGCCACACCACGACCGCGCGTGAGCTGATCTCGCTGCCGGACGGCGGGCTGGTCGTCGACACGCCGGGGTTGCGGGCGGTGTCGCTCTGGGACGCCGACGAGGGCCTGGCCCGCGTCTTCGCCGATATCGAGGCCCTCGCCGCGCAGTGCCGCTTCGCCAACTGCACGCACAACACCGAGCCCGGGTGCGCGGTGCTCGCCGCGATCGATGCCGGCACCCTCGATCCCGCGCGCTTCGAGCACTACCGCCGCCTCGACGCCGAGCTCGACGAGCGCGCGGCGCGCTGACTCCCCTGGGCGGCGCGCCGACCCGGCGCCGCTTACGGCGTCAGGACCTTGGCGAGCCGGTCGGCGATGCGTGCGAGCGCGAGCAGCTGGCGGCGCTCGCGGCGCCGGAACGGATGGCCGCCGCGCCCGACGAAGAGCACCGCGTCGTGCCCGGCCAGGGGTGCGACGGCGAGGTCGTCGGGGCCGGCGTCGCCCGCGGCGACGGCGGGCGACGCGGCGGTTCCGGCCGCGAGCGCCTCGAGCACCGAGCCGTCGGGGATCCCCGATCCTGTGCATGCCAGCAGCGACGTGCCGCGTGCGACCGTTGCCCAGTCGGCCGCGAACTCGGCGCGCACCGCCTCGACGAGGCGCTGCGTGAGCTCGAGCGGATCGTTCGACGCACCGAGCTGCTCGACCGTCTCGAGCGCGTCGAGACGCGAGTCGGGGAACCGCTCGACCGCTCGGCACTCCTCCACGGAGGCGCCGTCGACCTCCTCGATCTCGCGCAGGAGCAGCTTGACGAGATCGCCATCGGGGAGCACGACCGCGAACTCGTCGACCGCGACGTGATCGCTGCGTTCGAGCACGTCGACGCCGACGATGTCGCCGCCGATCGCGCCGATGCGTGATGCGACGAGACCGAGTGCACCGGGGCGATCGGGAAGCCATACCCGCACCACGAAGTTGGCCACGCGGGCAGGTTACGACCGATCGCGTGACGCGCAAGGGCTCCGCAACGCGGCGTTCACGCGCCGTTCTCGTACACTCCGCGCCGTGGAGCGCCTCGGCATCTTCGGCGGGACCTTCGATCCTGTACACGTCGGGCATCTCGCGGCCGCGTGTGCGGCGCACCATCAGCTGCGCCTGTCGAGGCTCCTCATCGTGGTCGCGCGCGATCCGTGGCAGAAGCACGGATCCGTCGGCGCTCCGGCCGAGGATCGCCTGGCGATGGTCGAGGCGGCCATCGCCGGCGTCGACGGCTTGGAGGCATCGCGTCTCGAGCTCGACCGTCCCGGCCCGACGTACACGATCGATACCGTCGAGCAGCTGCAGCAGACCGGGCGTGAGATCGTCCTGATCGTGGGGGGCGACGTCGCCGCGCACATCGAGACATGGCACCGCGTCGACGATCTGCGCGCGGCCGTGACGTTGGCCGTCGTCGACCGCGACGAGGGCGGCGCGCCGCTGCGGGCCGCCGGTGAGGGCTGGCGCGTCGAGCACGTTCTCATGCCGCGGCTCGACGTGTCGTCCACCGACCTGCGGCGCCGGGTCGCGGCGGGCGAACCCGTCGAGTTCCTCGTGCCCGTGCCGGCCGTCAAGGTGCTGCAGGCACGCGGTCTCTACACTGGTGGTCGATGACGAGCACGCGCCGGACGACGAGTCGCAGACGTCGGCGCAGGCGCGATCGTTGGAGTGCGTTCGCGGTGTTCGTGCTCGCGATCGTCGCGGGCCTGGTCGCGGCGCACTTCGGGACGCACCGCGCGTGGGAGAACCCGACGACCACGACCACCGTGCAGTCGCAGGGCGGCAAGTGACGGCCACGACCAGCGTCGAACGGGCCCAGATCGCGGCCCGCGCCGCCGACGACAAGAAGGGCGACGACATCGTCGTACTCGATGTCGGTGACATCATCGGCATCGTCGATCTGTTCGTGATCACGAGCGCGTCGAACACGCGGCTCGTGCGCACGATCGTCGACGAGGTCGAACAGCAGCTGTTCGAGCGAGTTGCGGTGAAGCCGCGCGCGGTCGAAGGGCTCGACGATCTCTCCTGGGTCCTGCTCGACTACGGCGACGTGGTGGTGCACGTGTTCCTGACGGAGACCCGCGCGTTCTACGGTCTCGAGCGACTGTGGGCCGATGCGGCGCGCATCGCGTGGGACGACGCCGCGGCCGTATGACGAACGCGGTCGAGACGATGAAGTTGACGAAGCGCTACGGCGACACGGCGGCGCTCGTCGATCTCGACATCCACGTGCCGGCCGGTGAGGTGTACGGCTACCTCGGGCCGAACGGATCCGGCAAGACCACGACGATTCGCTGCCTGCTCGGGCTCCACCGGCCCACGTCGGGATCGGCGACGCTCTTCGGCGTCGACGCGTGGCGGGATCCCGTGGCCGCGCACCGGCGCGTGGCGTACATCGCGGGTGAGCCGTCCTTGTGGCCGCAGCTCACGACCGAGGAGACGCTCGACTTCCTGGGGCGGGTCCACGGCTATGTCGACCTCG
>DATMUX010000360.1:0-2176 GCA_035563695.1 Acidimicrobiia bacterium | reverse complement strand
GCCTGCCCGGGTGGTTGGGCGAGGCTCAGCTCGTCGCTGTACGCGATCGGCACCGCGAACTCCGACGGTGTGCCGTACGACGTCGGCACGCCCAGGCCGCGAGCGCCATCGAGCACGCGCGCCAGCTCGAGCGGGCGCACGAGGTCGTAGCGCTCGTACTGGATGTCGTTGCGCGCGACGACGTCGCCGATGCCCATGCGCCGCCACAGCGCGACGAGGCCGAACGGGTCGGCGGTGCCCTCCTGCAGGTGCCGGTCGATCGCGTTCAGCAGGTCGGCACTCCCGGCGGTGCCGTACGGGATCAGCTCGCGCGCGACGTAGGGCCGGTCGGTGAGCCCGGGCGTGATCGGATCGACGGTATTGCCCCACGTGTACGACGCGAAGTCGGCGCCCGGCTCCTCGAGGATCCGCGTCTGGTGGTTGCCGCGGTCGAGCGCGGCGATCGCCGCGGTCCAGTAGCTCGGCAGCTTCGAGGGGCGCTGCAGATTCTTGCCGTAGTAGGAGCCGTCCACGAGCGACGGGAAGTTCACGAGCACCAGCCCGACGACGACGACCGGAGCGGCGAAGGCCAGGATCACGTGGCCGCGCGACCGCACCCTCCGGAACACCGCGTTGACCGCGAGCCCCAGGAACACGGCCAGCGCGAGCACGACGAGCGGCACGGCCCGACCGGTGCTGCGCAGCGCGAGACCTGCGGTCGAACCCGTGGCAAACGCCTTGAGGACCGATCCGAGCGGCGTCGGGTGGTCGTACGGGTGGGCACCCACGGCGATGACGACGCCGATCAGGAGCAGTGCGACGAAGTACGCACGGTGCCGCCAGCGCGCGTACGCGGTCGCGAGCAGCGAGAGGGCGACGAGCCCGTAGCCCGCCAGGATGACGTACTCGTGTTGCGTGTAGTTGCGCGCCGCCTCGATCCAGGAGCCGAGCCGATCCTGCCCGTAGAAGAACCAGTAGCCCAGACCCCGCAGCACCTCGTTCGGGCTCGAGGTGCGGGCGACCGCTTCGACCGTCTCGGTGTACTTCAGGATGTTCAGGCCGTACGCGCCCTGCATGCGTAGGCCCGCGATCCACCAGAGCGACGTGGCGAGCGTGAGCAGACCGATGCGCCACGTGACCGCGAAGGCGCGGCGCAGGTCGACGTCGCGCGCGATCAGCCACGCGTAGAGGATCCACAACACCGGCGCGATACCGGCGAAGATCAACGCGGTCGCGTTCACGCCGCCGACGACCTGGATGACGAGCGCGAAGATCGCGGGATACCGCCAGCCGACGCTCGTGCGGCGCACCGGGCCCGCGCGACTCCCGCCGCGATCGCGCAACGCCTTGCGGGTGATGCCGATCAACCACGGCAGCGCGGCCCACGGCATGAGCAGCACCGAGATGCGCGCCGAGTAGTCGAGCACGTAGGGCGTGCACATGAACGCGAGGGCGGCCACCGGCACGCCCGGACCTCGGATGCCGAAGGTACGCATCATGTACAGCACCCCGGCCGCCGCGAAGAACAGCAACGATCCGAGCCACAGCCGTTGCGCGACCCACATGGGTACGCCGAGGCGATCGAGGGTCCAGTAGTAGGGCCCCATCGGGAACGCGTAGCCGATGGTCTGGTGCGTGACGGTGCCCAAACCGACGCCGGGGTCCCACGCCGACACTGCGACCCTGATCAGGCGACCGGGGTCGAGATAGAGGTATTGCTTCGTGTCGGCCGCGATCCGTGCGGGCGCGGTGAGCAGTGGCGGCACGTACGCAACGAGCGCAAGCACGACGTAGCCGAACGTCGCCCGCAGCCACTCCGGCCGCGTCGCGGACTCGCCGCCGGGCGGGCGCGGCAGCGTGGCCTCGGTCTCGGGCTCGTCGAACCGGGAGGCCTCGTCGACTCCGGTGTCCAGCGTGCTCACGTGCGTCGGTGACGGCGAGCCTCGGCCGCGAGGACTTCGAGCGTGCCGACTGCCGTCGCGCCCCACGTGAATCGGGATGCGTGCTCGAGCGCATTGCGTGCGAGCTCGTCCCGCAACGCGGTGTCGCGCACCACGCGCTCGATGCCCGCGCTCAACGCGGCGGGCGTCGGGTCGACGAGCAGCCCGGTCCGTTCGTGCACGATCGCATCGCTGTGCCCGGCGATCCGGGTGGCGACCGCGGGAGTCCCGCACGCGGCTGCTTCGGTGATCGTCAT
>DATMUX010000359.1:0-5083 GCA_035563695.1 Acidimicrobiia bacterium | reverse complement strand
CGCCCGCCGCGTCCGGTTTCGGCCCGACGAGGTCGACACCCGAGCGATAGCCGTTGTAGAGGACGGCTTCTTCGATCCCGTCGCCGTCGGCGTCGAACTCGGCCCCGGCGTGGGCGAGCGAGTCCCACTGCGTCGAGTACTGCAGCGAGAGCGTCACGACGTCGTCGGCCCACACGTCGACGTGCCGCGGGCTGCCCCACTTCGGGATGTCCTTCTGGTGCACGTTGTAGAACGTGGCCGGGTTGCCGTCGAGATCCTCGGTCGGCGCGAGCATCGGCGGGTAACGCCGCTGGTTCAACGACGTGCCGCCCGGGTAGTCGAGCGGCAGGCTCAAACAGAAGCTCAGGCCGGCCTCGACTTCGCGCACACCTTGCAGCACCTTTTCGGGGGTGAGGAGGTTGATGCGACCGAGCTCGTCGTCGTCGCCCCAGTCGCCCCACGTCGAGCCGGGTGGGCGTTGCTTCCACCGCTTGGACACCGGCTGCTCCCGTCTGTTGTTGTACCGACCGGTTGGAATATCCTCGGCGGCGAACCGTACCGCGCGCTTGCAGGAAGGTCACCACCCATGACCGCCAACGACTTCGTCGTCTCGGCCGACGGGCACATCGTCGAGCCGACCGATCTGTTCCGCACGCGCCTGCCGAAGCACCTGCGCGACCGCGGGTTCTGGGAGGAAGACTTCGAGATCGAGCCCCTCGTCGAGGGCGGCGTGCGCGACTTCGCGCGCGTGCGCACGCCCGGCTTCGAGGGCTGGACCGTGTCGCGCTACCGCCACTTCGACGGCACGGCCCACACGGGCGATCCCCGCCGGATGCTCGACGACATGGACCTCGACGGCGTCGACGCGCAGCTGATGCACCCGAACCGCTCGCTGTTCGCCCTCTACTCCGACGATCACGAGCTCTCCATCGCGCACGCGCGCGTGTACAACGACTACGTCGTCGAGCGGTACACGCCCTACGTCGGCCGCATCGCACCGACCGCGCCCATCCCGCTCACCGACGTCGGTGACGCGGTCGCGGAGATCGAGCGCGTCACGGCCGCCGGCTTCCGGGTGCTGCTGCTTCCCGCGGTGTCGCCTATCCCGTACTGGTCGCCCGAGCTCGAACCGGTGTGGGCGGCCGCCCGGGCGAACGATGCGCACGTGTTCTTCCACTGCGCGACCGGCGGCGTGAAGGTCGGTGACGCGGAGTCGCCGACGCTGAAGACCGTCCGGTCGATGGCCGACGAGCTGAACCTCCCGATGGACAGCCGTCTCGCGTCGAAGCGGATGATGACGCAGTGCGTCTACAACACGATCAACCCGCAGCAGATCATCATCGAGCTGATCGGCGGCGGTGTCCCCGAGCGCTACCCGGAGTTGCACTTCGGGTTGATCGAGTTCAACGCCCACTGGCTCGCGTCGTTGGTCGGCGCGATGGACAAGGCGTGGGTCACCGGCATCGGCCAGGACGCCGACTGGTGGCTCGGCTACTGGGACGAGACCCGCGCGGCGAACGATCAGCCGCAGATGGCGCGCATGTTCGATGTGAACGGGAAGTGGCCCTACCCGTTGCGGCCGAGCGAGTACGTGCGGCGCCAGTTCCACGTGTCGTTCCAGGACGATCCCGTCGCGGTCGCGGCCCGGCACATCACGGGCGTGTCGACGATCGTGTGGGGATCCGACTATCCGCACGCGGAGGGGACGTTCCGCGGCAGCCGGCAGCTCATCGCGCAGCAGTTCGCCGGTGTCGCGGCCGACGAGCGCGCCGCGATGTTGGGCGGCACCCTCGGCCGGCTCCTGGGGTTCGAGGTGCCGGCCGCCGCGTGACCCCCGAGGCGTAGCGGCTACGAGCCGCGGATCCCGCGAATGAAGATGTCGGCGAACGGCTTCGCGACGTCGCGCGCCGAGACCCGCCCGCCGGGCTTCAGCCACAGGTAGGTGTAGTTGTGCATGCCCAGCCACGCGAGGGCGGTGAGCCTCGGGTCGACGTCGCGGAACTCGCCCGAGTCGATGCCGGCCTGCAGGACCGCCTCGACCCGGCGCTCGTACCCGCGCCGGCGCTCACGGAACTGCTCGGCGCGTTCGGCGGTGAGCGCCGGGAACTCGTGGAGGAACACCCACACGTGATCGGGATAGCGGTGGATGACGTCGAGCAGCTCGTCGCCGAGCATCGCCAGCTGCGCCGATGGTGCGCCCCCCGCCCGAACCACGCGATCGGCGCCGACCATCACCTCGTCCATCACGCGATCGTGGATCGCAGCGAGCAGCTCCTCCTTCGACTGGATGTAGTGGTAGAAGGCGCCCTTGCCGAGACCGTTGACCGTGCACAGTTCCGCGATGCCCGTGGCGTGGTAGCCCCGTTGCGCGAACACCCCGGCCGAGGTGTCGACGATCTCGTCGCGACGCGCCTGCCACTTCGCGCTGCGCCGCGGCTCGTCGCTCGTTGCGGTGGGCGTCGCCGGCACGGCCCCCAAAGTATCTCGACTGGTCGGTACACTTCCGCCGAGTGAGCACGTACAGCTTCGAAGGGCGCGTCGCTGTCGTGACGGGCGCGGGGCGCGGCATCGGCCGGGCCTACGCGCACCTGCTCGCCGAACGGGGTGCCCGCGTCGTGGTCAACGACCTCGGCGGATCGATCGACGGTTCGGGCGCCGACGCCGAGCCCGCGTCGACGGTCGCAGCGGAGATCCTCGACGCCGGCGGGCATGCGATCGCCGACACCGGCGACGTGTCGGCGTCCGTCGACGCGCAGGCGCTCGTCGACGCCGCGGTCGAGACGTTCGGCCGTATCGACATCGTGATCAACAACGCGGGCATCGTGCGGTGGGCGGGCTTCCCGGAGGCCGACGCCGACAATCTCGCCCGGCACCTCGCGGTGCACGTCGGCGGATCGTTCAACACCACGCGCGCGGCCTGGCCCCGCATGGTCGATCAGGGCTACGGGCGCATCGTCATGACCACGTCGACCGGCCTGTTCGGGCTGCCCAACAATCTCTCGTATGCCGCGGCCAAAGCCGCGGTCATCGGGCTCACGCGCAGTCTCACCACCGCCGGTGCCGCGCACGGCATCAAGGTCAACCTCATCGCGCCCGCGGCGTTCACGCGCATGGCGGGCCGCGGTCCCGGTACGGCCGGGATGGCGCCGGAGCTCGTCGCACCGATGGTCGCGTACCTCGCGCACGAGGACTGCCCGGTCAACGGCGAGATCTACGCGGCCGGCGCGGGGCGCTTCGCGCGGATCTTCGTCGCGTCGACGCCGGGCTACGTGCACGACGGGCCCGCGCCCGGGATCGAGGACGTCGCCCGTCACTGGGCGGAGATCAACGACGAGACCGGCTACTCCGTGCCCGCCGACCTCACCGGCTGGTCGGTCGCGTTCCTGGCGCACCTGCGCTGAGTCACTGCGTGCGGGTTCGCAGCTCCCGCTTCAGGACCTTTCCCGAAGGGTTCCTCGGCAGCGCGTCGACGAGCACCACGTCCTTCGGGACCTTGAAGCGCGCGAGCTGGGCGCGACAGTGCTCGATGAGCTCCCCGGGCGTGACCGTCGCGCCGGGCTTCACCACGACGTAGGCGACCGGGACCTCGCCCCATCGATCGTCGGGCCGCCCGACGACCGCGGCCTCGACCACCGCCTCGTGCTCGTACAGCACGCGTTCGACCTCGGAGCTCGCGATGTTCTCGCCGCCCGACACGATCATGTCCTTCAGTCGGTCGACGATGTAGAGGTATCCGTCGTCGTCGCGCACGCCGATGTCGCCGGTGTGGAACCAGCCGCCGCGGAACGCCTCAGTCGTCGCGTCGGGATCGCGCCAGTAGCCGGCGAACACCTTCGGGCCGCGCAACACGACCTCGCCGCGCTCACCGGGCGGCATCGAGCTCCCGTGCTCATCCCAGATGTCGAGCTCGAGGTAGAGGCACGGACGGCCGACGCTCCCGAGCTTCGTCACGATGCTGTCGCGGTCGAGGAACGTGTCGCCGGAGACGGTCTCGGTGAGGCCGTACGCGTCGGCGAACCACGCCGACGGGAACGTCCGCTGGATGCGCTCGATGAGCGGGATCGGCATCTTCTCGCCGCCGTTGATGACGACGCGCACCGACGAGAGATCGCGCCGGTCGATGCCGGGCAGCGCCATGATTGCGTTCACCATCGCGGGCGCGAGCCACACGGTCGTCACGCGCGACCGCTCGATCTCGTCGACGACGTCGGCGGCGTCGAACGTGCGGTGGATGATCGTCGTCGCGCCCGCGGCGATGAGCGAGGTGGTCGTGAGATCGAGCGCGCCGACGTGGTACAGCGGACCGCACGCCAGGCCGAGATCGGCACCGGTGAACCCGAACTCGGTGATGTGCGCGTAGTTCTTCCACGCGAGGTTCGCGTGCGTGATCATGACCCCTTTCGGGCGGCCGGTGGTCCCCGACGTGTACATCAACCGGTGGATGTCGTCGGCCTGCACCGCGGCACGAGGCGCGCGCGCCGCGGGCTCGGAAGCCACGTCGGCGAACCGCTCCCAACCGTCCCGGTGTTCTTCCGAGACGCACACGCGGGCGAGAGCACCCGGCAGCTCGCGTATCGCGTCGTCAGCGAGCTCGACGAGCGCCTCGTCGCACACGAGCGCGCGCGCCTGGGAATGTTCGAGGATGTAGCGCAGCTCCGGCGCCGCGAGCCGCCAGTTGATCGGCATCGCGATCGCGCCCAGGTAGTTCGCGCCGAAGATCGTCGCCAGGAACTCGATGCTGTTGTACGAGAGCAACCCGACGACGTCGCCGGAACTGACGCCGCGCGTCTGGAACCCGGCCGCGAGCGCCGCGACCCAGTCGGTCATCTCTTGATACGTGACGGTGCGGTCGCCGAAGACGGCGAGCGGCTTGCCCGGCGTGCGGAGTGCGTGGTGCTCGAGCACACCGACCCAGCTCATGTCGGAGTTCATCGCCTGACCCTTACGGCGCGGCGTAGCCGCCGTCGACGACGATCGCCGAGCCGGTCGTCCAGCGGGACGCGTCGCTCGCGAGATATGAGTACGCGCCCACGAGGTCGGTGGCACTTCCCAGCCCGAGCGGATGCTTGGCCCCGATCGCGTCGATGGCTTCCTGCGGCAGATC
>DATMUX010000358.1:0-6061 GCA_035563695.1 Acidimicrobiia bacterium | reverse complement strand
GAGCGCGTCGATCCCGCCGAGCCCGTCGGCCGCCTCCGCGATCGCGGACGCGCACGCGGCCGGGTCGACGACGTCGCACGGGATCGCGAGTGACCCGGCGCCGGCCTCCTGGGTCGCGACGTCGAGGCGCTCGCGGCGCCGCGCGAGCAGCGCGACGCGCGCGCCCCGTTGGGCGAGCCCGATCCCGATCGAGCGGCCGAGGCCGCTCGACGCGCCGACGACGACGGTTCGCATCATTCCTCCAGTGATTCCCGGCCCGGCCCGCGGGAAATCTAACGTGTGCGCGACGTATGGACGACCTCGGAACCACCGGTCTGCGCCTCGAGCGCGAGGGGCCGATCGCCTGGTGCATCATCGACCGCCCCGCGGCCCGCAACGCGCTCACGCCCGCGATGTACTTCGGCGTCAAGCGCGCCGTGCGGCTCGTCAACGAGGATCGCGAGCTCGCGGCGCTCATCATCACCGGCGCCGGCGACGTGTTCGCACCGGGCGGCGACCTCGGCGGGCGCTCCGAGCCGGGTGAAGCCGTGCCCGCGGGCATCGGCGAGGACATCCTGCCGTTCCTCGCGATCCGCGACAGCCGCGCGCCGGTGATCTCCGCGGTCAACGGCCTGTGCCAGGGCGGCGGCCTGCTGATCGCGATGATGTCCGACATCGCGGTCGTCAGCGAGCGGGCCACGTTCCGCGTGCCCGAGCTGCTGCGCGGAATTCCCGACGCGTTCTATGCCGCGGCGCTGCCGGCGCACGTCGGCGTGGCCGTGGCGCGCGATCTCATGCTGTCGGCGCGCCCGTTCGACGCGGCCGAGGCGCTGCGCCTCGGTGTGATCTCCCGGGTCGTTCCGCACGACCAGCTGCGCGCCGCCGCGATCGAAGCCGCGGAACAGGTCCTGCGGACGGCGCCGAATGCGCGCGCGCACGTCAAGCGCATGCTCAACGAGCGCTACCACCTCGTCGACACGCAGACGATGTTCTGGTCGCTGGCCCACTCGGAGGAGATGCGCGACGGCATGCGCGCGTTCATGGAGAAGCGCCCGCCGAGCTGGGTGCCGCCCGGCGTCGAGTGGCAGCCGCGGCGGTAGCCGGTCCGGAGGTCCTGTTCAGCGCAGGGCGGGGAGCACCTCGCGCGCGATGAGGTCGAGCGTCTCCCACGCCAGCTCGGGCGGGCAGCCGCCGCACAACGGGTGCAGCGGGAGCACGCCGTGGGTGCGGACGTACTCGACGGCCTGCCCGGGCGTCAGCACGCGATACGGACCGTGTTCGGCGCGGAGGGCCGCGATCGTCGGCGCGTTCGACTTGCTCGCCGCGTCGGCGTCGCGCAGCCACGACGCGTACATGCGCGCGTCGTGGAGCATGAACGGCCCGATCTTCTCCCACGCCGTGTCGACATCGGTGGCCGCGAAGATCGACGTCGCGGTGCCGGGCGGGGGAACGAAGCACAGGCCGGGTTCCTTGCCGAGGCGCGCGCACTCGTCGCGGTACGCGTCCTCGAGGCCGTCGGACCACGCCTGCGCGAAGAAGCCGAGCCCGAAGCGCGCCGCGCGGCGCGCCGCGGCGACGCTCCCGCCCCCGTACATCAAAGTCGGGCCGTTCGGCGAGACGGCCCGCGGCGTCACACGCACAGTGCGACCGCCGTATTCGAACTCCTCGCCCGACCAGGCTCGTTCGAACACGCGGAGGCACTCCTCCATGCGCCGCCCGCGCTGCGCGAGCGATTGCCCGAACATCGCGTACTCCTCGGGCCGGTAGCCGAGCCCGGCGATGTACGCGACGCGCCCGCGGCTGATCACGTCGAGCACCGCCATGTCCTCGGCCAGTCGGACCGGGTCGTGCAACGGCACGAGGAGCGCGGCCACGGTGATCGGCACGGTCGACGTGCGCGCCGCGATCGCGGCCGCGAGCACGATCGGCGACGGGAGGTAGCCGTCGGGTGAGGCGTGGTGTTCGGAAAGGACGATGGAGGCGGCGCCGTGCTGCTCGGCCCACACGGCCATCTCGATCGCGGCGTGGTACAGGTCGGTGATCGATGCGGGGCCGTCGGCGGGCGCGCGCATGTCGAAGCGGAGCATGAACATCGGCGCATCGTACGCGAGGGAACGCCCCGGAAGATTGGTCGCCGCGTTCGAGCAGCGATCGGACCTAGTCGCCGTCGTCGTCGCCGTCGGTGTCGCGATGGATGCCGAGCGCGCCCGACAGTGTTAGTGCGCGCACCGGTGGCGGCAGCGACGGCTTCGCGCCAGGCGCGAGCACGGGCGCGGCATCGGTCCCGCGCGTGAGACGTCCGAAGACGCCGTTGTCCTCGGCGAACACGGGTCCCGTGCAGGCACTGATGACGATGATCGTCGCCGCACCCGACAACCAGGTGACGAGCGCGAGCGCGACGCCGAAGAAGCCGAACTGGTGTTGGTTCTGGCTCACGGTGTTGGGCATCCACAGCGACGCCGTCGCGGCGTACGTGCCCATGCCGATCCCGGTGATGACCCCCGTGGGCACCAGGCAGCGGAGCCGCACCTGGCGCTGCACCATGAACCACGGGGTGATGGTCCACATGCCCATCGTGGCGGCCAGGGCGAACACCGCGAACACCAGCGTCTGCGGGCCGTTCCCGAACAGCGCGCGCACGCCGCCGACGAGCGACATGTACGCGACGACCGCAACGAGCCACGCCGCGCCCAGCGCGTAGCCGGAGACGCGGCCGCCGGCCGGCCGGCGCCACGCCTTCGTGTACACGCGCTGCAGGGCCGCCACGAACGAGTTGATGTAGAAGAAGGTGAAGAGGAGGCCGAGGACGCCCGTGGCGCGGCGCACGTCGCCCGTCGTGGCGAACGCCGACCTGATGGTGTCCAGGCCCGGTCCGCTCAGACCCGCGCGCCGGGTGATCGACGACAGGATCGCCCGTTGGATCCTGTGCGGCGAGAAGGCCGCGACGACGATGATGGCGGGGAACAGCGAGACGAACGCCTTGGCCGCGAGCGCGACGCTGCGGTCGACGAACTCGTTCTCGAGCAACCGCTCCCAGACCTTCCACCAGATCGTGCGTTCGGCCCACTCCCGGACCGCCTCGACGCGCTCGTGCACCAGCACGACCGCCTTGTCCATGCTCGAAGGAAGTTGCATGTGACCGACCTCGGTTACCGATTATTCGACCGTCTCGATGTCCTGCCCGCGCACCAGCGCGCGCCACGCGACGCGCGGCGCGCCTTTCCAACCGTTCTCCTTGACCGCCTGCGCGAACTCGGTGCCCGCGAGCGCGAGTCCGACGATCCCGAGCAGGATCTCGAACGTCCACGCAAGGGTGAGCCACGCGCCGGTCAACCCGAGAATGATGCCGTAGGGGATCCATGACAGGGCCCAGAGCACGATACCCACGCGCAGCCTCACGTCCCGATCCTGTCACCCGGCGGTTGGCGCGGTCCCCTCCACGAGCGTACGTCGGGGATTGCCGCTACCGTGACCCGCCGGCATTGGTTCGTGAAAGGACGATGCGCGTGACTGACGACGCCCCGGCTCCCGAAGCGGCTCCGGCCGCGCCCCCCGATCCGGCCGCGATCCTGCGGAGCCGCGGCTTCGTCGTCTTGCTGGTATTCGCGGCGATCGTCGGTGTGATCGTGTCGTTCGCGGGCTGGGCGTTCCTCGAGCTCGTACACCGCAGCCAAGTGTGGGTCTTCACCGATCTGCCCGACGAGCTCGGCTTCTCGTCGACGCCGTCGTGGTGGTATCTCCCGGTGCTCGGCCTCGCGGGCATCGTCGTCGCGTTCGCGGTCGTGCGGCTTCCCGGCAACGGCGGTCACGTGCCCGCGAACGGACTCCAGATGGGCGGGACCGAGCCCAACATGGTGCCGGGCATCGCACTGGCGGCGTTCGCGACGCTCGCGCTCGGTGTCGTGCTCGGTCCGGAAGCGCCGCTCATCGCCATCGGCGCCGGGCTGGCCGTGTTCTCGGTGAAGCTCGCGCGCCGCGATGCGCAGCCGCAGCTGCTGCTGATCATGGCCGCGGCCGGAAGCTTCGCCGCGATCTCGGTGATCTTCGGCTCGCCGATCGTCGCGGCCGTGCTCGTCATCGAGGCGAGCGGCCTCGGTGGACCGCTGCTCTCGCTCATCCTCATCCCCGGACTGATCGCGGCGGGCATCGGCTCACTGGTGTTCATCGGCATGTCGAACTTCAGCGGACTCAACACGAGCGCGTACTCGCTCGTACCGCTGCAGCTCCCGCACTTCAAGGGCGTCACGTGGGAGGAGATCGGGTGGACGATCGCGCTCGGGATCGCGGGCGCGGTGCTGACCCAGATCGTGCGCCGCATCGGGCTCGCCGGCGCCGGCCTCGCGCCGAAGAAGCCGTTCGTCATCGTTCCCGCCGCCGGGCTCGCCGTCGCCGCGCTCGCGATCCTCTTCGCGCACACCACCACGCACCCCGCGCAGGAGGTGCTGTTCTCGGGCCAGGACGCGCTTCCCGGCCTCGTCAGCGGCGCCGCGACCTGGTCGGTCGGCGCGCTGATCATGGTGATGATCTGCAAGGGGCTGGCGTGGGGCGTGTCGCTCGGCACCTACCGCGGCGGGCCGACGTTCCCCGCGATCTACCTCGGGGCGGCCGGGGGGATCGCCGCGTCGCACCTCCCCGGCCTGTCGCAGACGGCCGCGGTCGCGGTGGGTATGGGCGTCATGGTCGTGGCGTTCCTCAAGCTGCCGCTGTCGGCCATCATCATCGCGACATCGTTGACCGCCAGCGCGGGCCTCGCGCTCGGACCGCTCATCATCGTCGGTGTCGTCGTCGCGTACCTCAGCACGCTCGGGCTCGAAGGCCGCCTCGGGGCCGAGAAGGCTCCGCAGCCGGTCACGTGAAGTCGGAGCCGCCGTCGACGTTGACGTTCGCGCCGGTCATGTAGCTGTTGACGCGCGACGCGAGGAACGTGATGACCGGACCGATCTCCTTCGGGTCACCGGCGCGGGGCAGGTGCGCGGGATGGCCGAAGTCCTCGGCGATCACGCGCATCGCGTCCTCCAGGCTCTCGGGGTCGACACCCCGTTCGGGTGGGAGCGATCGCAGGTAGGCGCGCATCCCTGCGGAGAGGAACGAGCCCGGCGACACGGTGTTCACGAGAATGCCGTCGGGCGCGAGGGACGCCGAGAGGTTCTTGCTCAGGCTGGTCAGCGCGGCCTTCGACGCGGTGTACGCGACGAGCTCGGGCGACTGGCGTTTCGTCGAGTGCGCGGAGACGTTCACGATCCGCGCCCATTCGGCCGCGCGCAACATCGGCAACGCGGCGCGCACGCAGCGGGCCGCGCTCAGCGTCCCGATGTCGAAGGTCGCCATCCATTCGGCGTCGTCGAGGTCCTCGAAGCGGCGGACGCCGACCTCGACCGGTCCGGCCGCGTTCACCAGGACGTTGCACGTGCCCCAGCGCTGTGCGAGGTGCGCGAACGCGGCATCGACGTCGGTCCGGACGGTCAGATCGGTCGGGATGCCCAACGCATCGGGGCTGCCCGCGCGCTGGAGCGCGGCGACGGTCTCGTCGAGCGCCCCCTTCCCGCGCGCCAGCACGGCGACGCGCGCGCCTTCGGCGGCGAGGCACTCGGCCGCGGCGCGACCCATGCCTTTCGATCCACCGCTGACGACGGCGGCGGCACCCGCGAGCCCGAGGTCCACGCGCCTACCTCGCTTTGCGCCGCCCGGGCGCTTGCCCGCGCGCTTCGGCCTGGAGGAGCCCGATGATGCGGGCGCGAGGCGCGCGCCGAGGTGGACCGGCCGTTCCGGCGACGATCAACCGCCACGCGCGCGCCCGGTGCGGGCGAAACGGCTCGAGGAGCTCGAGCATGCGTGCGTCGTCGGCGCGCGCCTCGCCGGCGAGCGCGAACCCGACGTGGCGGGGGAGGTGCCAGTCGCCCACCGGCACCGCGTCGGCGTCGCCGTCGACGTAGTGGCGGACCGTCGCCGCGGTCCACGGCCCGACGCCGCGCGTCGCGCGGAGGCGGCGGTCGAGCGCTTCGTGCCCGGCGCCCGCGGCACGATCGAGGCGGGTCGCGTCGGTCGCGACGGCGCGCACGGTCGCGGACCGCCGCTGCTCGAC
>DATMUX010000357.1:0-4421 GCA_035563695.1 Acidimicrobiia bacterium | reverse complement strand
GCGAATAAAAACGGTGTAGGCCTTGAAAATATGCCGGTTCGGGGGGTACCGTCAAGCCATGGACCTGCTGGCGGTCTTGAAGGCGCTGGGCGACGAGACGCGCTTTTCGATGTACCAGGAGCTCTCGAGCTCGACTGCGGCCTTGACCGCCAACGAGCTCGCCGACCGGCTCGGGCTGCACGCGAACACCGTGCGGCTCCACCTCGAGCGGCTCCGGGAGGCAGGGCTCGTCGACGTCGAGCCGGTGCACCGGGGCACCGTCGGCCGCCCGCAGCACGTCTATTCGCTCGCGGCCGGGGCGCCGGGCCTCGGGTTCGACCCCCCGAGCTACACGCTCCTCGCGGGGCTGCTCGCCGCGCTGGCCGAGCGCGTCGGCGCCGCGGCCGACGACGCCGCCGCGGCCGGTGAGTCGTGGGGACGTGAGGCCGGCCGCCGCACCCGCTCGCGGTCGTGCGCCAAGGCGCTCGCCGCCGAGATGGACCGTCTCGGCTTCGATCCTGCGAGCGAGCACGTGCCCGGGGGCGGCGTCGACATGGCCTTCCTGCACTGCCCGTTCCGGGAGCTGGCCGAGGCCTACCCGGAGCTGGTGTGCAACTTGCACCGCGGCATCTGCGAGGGCGTGGTCGACGCGGTGGGCGGGGGAAGCGTGGAGGCGTTCTCGACGTTGTACGACCGCGACCCGTGCCGGGTCACCGTGAGTGTCGAAGTATCCTGACGGCCTGCAATCGATGACGGAGGCTCCCCGATGATCGCTCTGACCGATACCGCGACCATCAAGGTCAAGGAACTGATGGAGGCCGAGGACCAGCCCGAGCTCTATCTGCGGGTCGCGGTCCGGCCCGGCGGCTGCTCGGGGTTGTCGTACGAGATGTTCTTCGACACCGAGAAGGCGACCGACGACATCGTGCAGGACTACGGCGACGTGCAGGTCGTGGTCGATCCGGCGAGCGCGCAGTACCTGTCGGGCGCGTCGCTCGACTACAAGGACGGCCTGCAGGGCGCGGGCTTCACGATCAACAACCCGAACGCGCAGCGCACCTGCGGCTGCGGTCAGTCCTTCTCGTAGCCGACGTTCAGCGGCTCGTCGGGCTCGTCGACGAGCGAGAGGTATCCCTCGTCTTCCTGCGCGAAATGCAGTTCCAACACCGCGTGCAATCCGTAGAGCAGGCGGCGCAGCTCGACGAGATCGTCGGCGTCGGGGCCGGCGGCGTCGATGCCGTCGATCACGCGCCCGAGCCGGCGGATGAGATGCGCGATCTCCACGTGCGCGCGGCTCATCGTTCCCGTGGGGTCGGTACCGCCGAGCAACCGCGCCAGCACGGGATAGAGGAGCGCGTCCTCGGCTTCTTCGTGCGGCTCGAGCTCCTCGACCAGGAAGCGGTGCACGTCGCGGACCATGCTCAGCGCTACCTCGGGTGACGTCTCGCCGAGTGCATCCGCGACTTCGCGCAGCCGGCTGATGTCGGGCCGCAGGACACGGTGCTCCGCGCTGAACTGACGGGTGAGCGCGGCATCTTCGGCGTCGAGCCGGCGGACGCGGGCGTCGGAGTGCAACGCGCGGAGCGCGTTCAGCATGACGGCCACGTCGATCGCCTCTTGCAGCAGGGCGCCCCACGCCGCGGGCAGGTATCCGAATGCGGCGACCACCATTGCCGTGCCCGACAGGCCGATGCCCCATACCACGCTCTGCACCGCAAGCCGGCGTGAGCGGCGCGCGACGACGAGCGCCTCGCCGAGGCGGTCCAGACGATCGACCGTGAGCACGACGTCGGCCGCTTCGGACGAGG
Source organism: Acidimicrobiia bacterium (assembly GCA_035563695.1). GTDB lineage: Bacteria > Actinomycetota > Acidimicrobiia > IMCC26256 > PALSA-610 > DATMUX01. The sequence goes on along the minus strand of DATMUX010000357.1, from coordinate 2,634 downwards.
CCGTCGCGCCGCGCGCTCCGACGGCTACGCCGACGTCGGCGAGCGCGAGCGCCGGCGCGTCGTTGATGCCGTCGCCGACCATGATGGTGGGTCCCGACCGCCGCTCGATCCTGACGGCTTCGACCTTCTCGGCCGGTGTGCGTTCCGCGAGGACGTCGTCGACGCCGATCACGGTGCCGACCGCGAGCGCCGCCTCCTCGCGGTCGCCCGTGACCATCACGATGCGGCGCACGCCGTCGCGTCGTAGCGCTCGGATCGTGCGCGCCGCGTCCGGGCGAACGGGGTCGTCGAACAGCAACACACCGGCGACGACGCCGTCGACCTCGACGAACACGGTGAGTGCCGCGTCGAGCTCTGCTCGCCGGCGAACTGCGCGCGCCCAACGTTCCGTGACCGGAGGTCCGACCCACGAGGCCTTGCCGACGGCGACCCGGCGCCCCTCGACCGCGCCGCGCACGCCGTGGCCCGCGACCTCTTCGACGTTCGCCGGCAGCGAAAGCTCGAGGCCGCGTTCTCGCGCCGCGCGCACCACGGCCGCGGCGAGCACGTGCGGCGACACCTGATCGAGCGACGCGGCGAGGCGCAGGATCTCGTCCGATGGCATCGTGCCCGCGGGGACGATGTCGGTCAGCGTCGGGCGCCCGCGTGTGATCGTGCCCGTCTTGTCGAACAGGAGCACCTCGCCGCGCGCGAGCTGTTCGAGCGCGGCCCCGCCCTTGACCACCACGCCGAGGCGAGCCGCGCGCGACAGGCCGCTCACAATCGCGATCGGCGCCGCGAGGATGAGCGGGCACGGCGTCGCCACCACGAGCACCGCGACCGCGCGCGCCAACTCACCCGACGCGAGCCACGCCACGCCGGCGAGGGTCAGGCTCACGACGAGGAACACGCCGGCGTATCGATCGGCGAGCCGCACGAAGGGCGCGCTCGACGCCTGCGCCTCGGACACGAGTCGCACGATGCCCGCGTAGGTGCTCTCGGCCGCCGATGTGGTCGCGCGTACGTCGAACGGCCCTCCCGCGTTGACCGTGCCGCTCCGCACCGCGTCGCCGATCGGGTGCTCGACCGGGAGCGGTTCGCCGGTCAGCGCGCTCTCGTCGACGACCGCGACGTTGCGCTCGATGAGGCCGTCGACGGGCAGTACCTCCCCCGGCTTGACGAGCAGGAGATCGCCGGGACGCACGGTCGCGATGCCGGACGTCACGATCTCTCCACCCGTGTACACGTGCGCGACGCGCGGCGCGCGTTCGAGCAGCGCGCCCAGCTCGCGCCGGGCGCGCGCCGCGGCCCGCGACTCGAGGAGCCGGCCCGTCGCGAGCATGACGGTGATCAACGCACCCGCGAAGTACTCGCCAACCACGAGCGTGCCGGCCAGCGCGAGCACGGCCATCACGTCGACACCGAGGCGCCGGTGCCGGGCGGCGTCGATCACCCACCACGTTGCGGGCGCGAGCCCGAGGGCCGTCGTGATCGCCCAGACGACGTCCGCGGCGTCGCCCTCGCCCAAAACGTACAGCACCCCGCCGCCGGCCAGGCCGGCGAGCGCGACGACGAGGAACACGGAACCGAGGCGGTGCCGCATACCTCCATCGTCGTCGCGGGGGCAAGCTGCCAGCAGGGCCGATCGGCCTCGCGCGGCGACGGCCAAGGGCCGATCGGCCTCATCCTAGTGTCGCGCCGTGAGCCGGGTGACGTTCACGTGCAACGGGGGCGAGATCGAGGTCGACGTCGTCGACGGCGAGTCATTGTTGAACGTCCTGCGCGAGCGGCTCGGGCTCGTGGGCGCGAAGGACGGCTGCGCGCCGCAGGGCCAGTGCGGTTGCTGCACCGTGCTCGTCGACGGGGAGCCGCGCGTCGCGTGCGTTACGCCGGTCGCGCGGGTCGAGGGGCGAGCCGTGACGACGATCGAGGGTCTCGCCGACACCGCGCGCGCCGAGGCTGCCGACGCCTTCGTCGCGACGGGCGGGTCGCAGTGCGGGTTCTGCACGCCGGGCATCATCATGCGCTTCGCCGGTGCGCGCCCGCGCGACGTCGACCGGGCGCTCGCGGCGCATCTGTGCCGCTGCACCGGCTGGCTGACGGTGCGGGAGGCCGTGACGGGCGCGGAACGAGGTGCACCGTCGCCGCGCGCGCGTGATCTCGACGGCGCGGCGCGTAGGGCCACGCTCGAGGGAGGTGTGCCGCAGCAGGTCGCACGCGCCGTTCCGCTGGGCGGCGCCCCCTTTGCCGACGACACCGCGCCGCGCGACGCCCTCGTCGCGGTGCCGTTGCCGCCCGGCTCCGACGCGCCGGGCATCGAGGCCGCGGGGTTGCACTGGGTCGTGGCCGAGTCGCTGCTCGACGCGCGCGCGCAGGCGGGGAAGGTGCAGGGCCGGCGCAGCACGATCGACGCGCGCCCGCCGCTGCTCGCGCACCTGCCCCCGTGCCCGCACGGAGGAGTGCAGCTCGCGACATCGTGGGTCGAGCCCGCATATCTGGAGCCGGACTCGTCGTGGTGTGAGCCCGGCTGCGAGCCCGCGTCGCCGCTCGCCAACGGCGGCGCGTTCGGTGGCAAGGCGCGCTCGCACGCGCCGCTCGCGGCCCGAGTGCTCGCCGATCGGCTCGGCCGCACCGTGCGCGTCGTGTACTCGCGTG
>DATMUX010000356.1:0-2690 GCA_035563695.1 Acidimicrobiia bacterium | reverse complement strand
CGCCGGGACCGCCACCCGCGCCTCCGCTGCCGGAGCCGTTGGGCGAATTCGGATTCGCCGCGGTAGCCGCGGCGGTCCCGATGGCGAACACCACGCCGGGGGTGGTCGTGCGGCCGTCGGCCAGGGTGACCGTCACGTCGTCCCCGATGTGTACGAGGTACTCCTGCGCGACGGGCAACTCGACGTCGACGGCGCGCGCGGTCGAAGTCGCCTGCGCGATCACCCCGCCGGGTCGCGCGGGCGCGCCGACGGCCCCCGCGACCGATGCGATCCGCACCGGACCCGGCGCGCACACGACGTCGCCCGTGCGCACGACCCCGGTCGCGGCGATGCCGCGGGCGCGTTGCCACGCTCGGACCGCCGCGCCGGTGAACGCGGTGAACTGATCGCTCGCGGTGAGGCGCCCGCCGTCGTCGAACCCGAGCGCGATGAGGTTGTCGTCGAGCTGCGCGACGTCCGGGCCCGGCGTGATGCCGGCCCCGAGATCGCGCCACATCGGGCGCGGGCCGTAGAACAGCGGGATAGCCGTACCGTCGACCTCGTAGACGATCTCACCGCGGGCGAGCACGCGCCCGGCCGCGGGCAATGCCGTGATGAACCGGCCCGCCGCCTGGTTCACGAGCTCGTACGAGCCCGCATACCCCAGCGTTCCCGCGGCCTGGATCGTCGTCGCCAGGTCGGTGCGCGCGACCACCGCAGTCGACACCGGGACCGGTGACGACGCGCTCGCGGCTCCGTGCGAGCCGGTTCGTGCGAACGCGAGCAGCGTGATCGCCGCGACCACCACGACGGCAACCCCCGCGAGCGCGGCCCGTTTCATCGGCCCTGCGCGAGGCTCGAGAGCTGCGAGTCGTGTTCCACGGCGTCGGCCTCCGAACGACACGCTTGAATCGCGGTCTGGAACGCGGCGGACTGCTTCGGGTTCGCGCCGGGCGGCACCGCGCCCGCGAACGCGGCCTCGGTGACCTGGAAGCCGTGTCCGGGATCGAAGGTGTCGGTCGGCTTCGGGTCGGGCCAGTTGGGTAGGCCGTGCGCGCGCAGGCACTGCGCCTCCCGCACGCCGTCGCGCACCATCTGCGCGGGCGGGTGCGGCCGCTGGGTCGGATCGAAGTTCGCCTGCGCCACGATCGCGCGGCAGGCGGCGCGCGCCGCGCCGACCGCCGCGTCGCTCGCCTTCTCGAGATCTCGCTGGTCCGTGTACACCACGTCGCCCGGGCCGATCACCGGATCCGCGTAGTTCGGTATCCCGTGATCCCGGATGCACTGCGCCGCGGTGTGCAACGCCGCGGCGTTGTGCCGAGTGCTGCCGCCGGGCGCGCCGGAGCCGCCGAGGCTCGGGACCGACGCAGACGAATGCGAGCCGGCACAGCCGGCCAGCGTGAGAGCACCGAGCACGATCGCGGCGGCGCCGGGGCGCCGCCAACGCCGTGCGGCTCGGTGGAACGGTGACATCGACATGGGGCCCTCCTCCGCGTCGAGCGTGTGTGCATGCCCGGCGTACCGAGTCGGGCATGACATCCGCTCGACATACGGGCCGCGGCGATCCGGCGCGGCGCCGCCAAGTTGTCGTACCGATGTCACGCGGATTGGGGCACGATGGGGCGGTGCGCGTGCTCGTCGTCGAGGACCACAAGGTGCTCGCGCAACACATCGCCGAAGGACTGCGCGACCGGGGCATGGCGGTCGACGTCGCGCTCGACGGCCGCGAGGCGATCGACAAGGCGGCGCTCAACGCGTACGACGTCGTCGTCCTCGACCGGGATCTGCCGGTTCTGCACGGTGACGACGTGTGCCGGCTCCTCGTCTCGGGCGCGTCGACGGCGCGGATCCTCATGCTCACGGCCGCGTCCGAAGTCGACGAGCGCGTGACGGGGCTCAACCTCGGCGCTGATGACTACTTGCCCAAGCCGTTCGCCTTCACCGAGCTCGTCGCCCGCGTCGAAGCACTGGCGCGCCGGAGTCCGTCACAGGCGCCGGTGCTCGAGCTGTCGGATCTGGTGATCGACCGCGCGCGCCATCGCGTGACACGCGCCGGCGAACCGGTCGCGCTCAACCGCAAGGAGTACGGCGTACTCGAGGCACTCGCGTCCGCCGACGGCGCGGTCGTCAGCGCCGAGCAGTTGCTCGAAGGGATCTGGGACGAGCACGTCGACCCGATGAGCAACATCGTGTCGGTCACGATCGCCCGCTTGCGGCGCAAGCTCGGAGACCCGCCGCTCATCGAGACCGTCGTCGGGCGCGGATACCGCATGTGAGCGCGCGCGTTCGGCTCACGATCGTCTACACCGCGCTCTATCTCGTTGCGGGCGCGGTCCTCGTCGCGATCGTGTACGGCCTCGTCGCGAGCAGCCTGACGAACGCGCGCACCGTCAAGGTCCCCGACAAGCAGCTGCTCGCGCAGTGCACCGCGGCGTTCAAGTCGCAAACGGCCTCGCCCGACTTCCAGACGAAATGCAAGGCCGCGCTCAATGCCGCCGCGGGGATCGGCGCGAGCGCGCAGCGCGACCGGACCCTGCGTCACCTGCTCGAGTACGCGCTGCTCGGGCTCGCGGGCACGACCCTGCTCGCCGCGCTGCTCGGCTGGATCGTCGCGGGCCGGATCCTGCGCCCCGTGCACGCGATCACCGCGGCCGCGCGGCGCGCGTCCGAGCAGCATCTCGGCGAGCGGCTCGACCTGCACGGCCCACGCG
>DATMUX010000355.1:0-7299 GCA_035563695.1 Acidimicrobiia bacterium | reverse complement strand
TCATCGTCGACAGGATCCTGTTGGAGGGTCGGCGCGCCATCGGAGTGCGCACCGCGAACGGCGAAGAGATCCAAGGAGCAGAAGTGATCGTGTGTGCCGGCGCGATTCACTCTCCCGCGATCCTGTTGAGATCCGGCATCGACCGCGACGATGCGCTGCCCGTCGGGGCGAACCTGAGGGAGCATGCCTCGACCGACTTCGAGATCGCGCTGAAACCCCACGCCCGGATGCGCACACCGAACGCACCGGTGTTCACTTCGCTGCTGCGCTACAGCTCGGGTCTCGCAGAGGCCGGACCGAACGACATGCAGATGATCTGGTGTGGTGCCGTCGGCGCGACCAACGAAGCACTCACGGGCGGCCGACTCCTCGGCGCGGTCATGCGGGTCTTTTCACACGGCCGCGTCTACCTGCGTTCCAACGATCCGCTCATCGACCCGGCGGTCGAGTTCAACATGCTCTCTGACGAGCGGGACCGCACCCGTCTCCGGGACTGCGTGAAACGCATGAGGAGCATCGCACAACAGCCCGCGATCGATGCGATCAGCGACGGGGTCGTCGCGCTCGGGCGGCCGATCAACGAACTCGACACCGACGACCGAATCGACGAATGGCTCTCGGCGACCGTCAACGACTACGTCCATGCCGCCGGTACTTGTCGCATGGGCACACCAGGCGACCCCGCAGCCGTCGTCGACACCGACTGCCACGTCATCGGATACCAGCATCTACGCGTATGCGACGCTTCCGTCATGCCCGACCTCCCGAAGGCCAACACCCACCTCACGACCGTCGCAATCGCCGAACGCCTCGCCGCCAAGATGGGCTCCTAACGCGCCCTCACGGCATGCCAGGAACACACGCAGAACTGATGCGATCCGCGCCCGTCGATCCGCGCTCCCGGTCCGCCGGCCGGGCGCTCGCGGATCGGGCATGCTGCGCACATGGCAGGCTCGCCGCCGATCCTCGCCGAACAGCTCGCATACTACCGAGCTACCGCGAGCGAGTACGACGATCAAGGCCGGTTTGCCTCGATCACGGTGCTCGCAATCGTCACCGCCCGGGCCTTGGCGAGAAGGCTCCGGATCAGGGCAATATGCGTTCCCTGGTATGACGAGCGATAGCAGTACGTCGCGACTCGTCGAGTTGTGCTTCGACGCGAACGAACCGCTCCGCCTGGCGCGCTTCTGGGCCGAGGCGCTGCGTTGGGAAATCGAGGACGAGGCGTCCGAGGAGGTCGGTCTCCTGCCGACAGACGGCACCAGATTCTCGATCCTGTTCCCTCCTGTGCGGGAGCAGAAGGTGGCCAAGAATCGCATCCACCTCGATCTGACAACCGTGTCAATCGAGGATCAGCACGAAACGGTCTCGCGGTTGACCGAGCGCGGCGTTCGGCGCATCGACGTCGGACAGGACCCCGACGAACCTCACGTGGTGCTCGCCGACCCCGAAGGCAACGAGTTCTGCATCATCGAGCCGGGCAACAACTTTCTTGCCGGTTGCGGTCGTCTGGGATCGATCACCTGCGACGGCCCGCCAGAGGTCGGGCGTTTCTGGAGCGCCGCGCTCGGGTGGCCTCTGGTCTGGGATCAGGACGAGGAAACCGCGATCCGCGCACCCGACGGCACTGGTCCCTTCATCACCTGGGGTCCGCCGGTCCCTCCGAAGATTGCCAAGAACAGGCTTCATCTCGACATCGCCCCGCCCGCCGGTAGTGACCAGCTCGCAGAGGTCGATCGCCTCGTCGCGCTCGGCGCCACCCGCCTCGACATCGGCCAAGGTGCCGTAAGTTGGATCGTGATGGCCGACCCGGATGGCAACGAGTTCTGCGTACTGACGCCTCGCTAGCACCGTCGACATCTGCCGGGCGACCCTCGATGTTCTGCGTCCCGATTCCGGCCCCACGAAGCCACCTGCCCGCAATGGCCGACACGAACAGAAGACCCTGAGCGCGTCCAAGCTCGCTCAGCGGCGTTCGAACGTGACGCCCGCGGCCTCGCGATCCCAGGTCGCCGGTGTCACGCCCTCGTCGCGCAGCTGGTACTTCAACACGCGGCCGACCGGATTGCGGGGCAGGTCGGCGCGGAACTCGACATACCGTGGGATCGCGAAGAACGGGACCCGTTCGGCGACCCACCGGCACAGCTCCTCCTCGGTCACCTGCGCACCGTCCTGCAGCACGACCGTGACCTTCACGTCGTCCTCGCCGATGGGGCTGGCCACCGCGTGCACCGCCGCGTCGCGCACCGCGTCGTGGCCGAACAGCACCTTCTCCATCTCGAAGCTCGAGATGTTCTCGCCGCGCCGCCGTAGCGCGTCCTTCTTGCGGTCGACGAAGTAGAGGTAGCCGTCGTCGTCGAGGCGGCCGAGGTCGCCGGTGTGGAACCACAGATTGCGCGTCGCCTCGACGGTCGCGTCGGGCCGGTTCCAGTACCCGGCGAACATGAGGTTCGGTCCGGTCGGGCGGCACACGATCTCGCCGGTCTCGCCGGCGGGTACCTCGCCGTCGTCGTCGTCGACGAGCTTCACGTCGAACTCGACGCGATTGGGCTTGCCCGCGGCGCCGGCCTTGTTCGGCTCCCCCGCGTCGAGCATCGAGATCAACGACGCCTCGGTGAGCCCGTACCCGCCGCTGAACGTCGTGCAACCGAAACGCTCCTGCCACGCCCGGTCGGTGTCGGGCGGCATGGGCGCGGCCGCGCACAATCGCAGGCGGTGCCCCTGCTGGTCGGGATGATCGTCGGCGTTGGCGATGAGGATCGCGAGCGACCCGAGCATGCTCACCATCGTGGCGCCCGTGCGCTTGATCTCGGGCCAGAAGTTCGAGACGGAGAAGCGCCGTTCGATCGCGGCACTGCCGCCCACGATCAGCGTGCCCACTACGCACACCGAGATCGCGTTGAAGTGGAACAGCGGCAGCGGCGTGAGCACGATGTCGTCGGGCTTGCGATCCCACGCGCGCGCGATCTGGTCGGCGAGGCTCACGATGTAGTTCTGCGACAGCATGCAGCCCTTCGAGGGCCCGGTCGTGCCCGCGGTGTAGATGAAGCACGCGAGGTCGCCCGGGCCGACCGCGATCGCATCCGGCGGCGTGTCGAGCCCGGCTTCGAGCGCGTCCTGCCACGTGATCGTGGGACGCGCGTCGATCACCGCGTCGGGCGCGTCGACCGTGATGCAATGCCGCAGATCGGGTGTGCCGTCGTCGCCCACGACCTCGACGGCTCGCGACGCGAACTCGCCCTGCACCACGAACGCCTTGGCCCCGGAGTCGGCGAGCTGGTGGCGCAGGAACTCACCCTTGTACGCGGTGTTGATCGGTACCTGGACCGCGCCGAGCTTCAACGCCCCGAAGAACGACACGACCTGCTCGGCCCGGTTCTCGAGCAACGTCGCCACGCGGTCGCCCCGCTGCACTCCGAGCTCGGCGAGCGAGTGCGCGAGCCGGTTCGATGCACGGTCCATCTCCCTCGCGGTGAACCGCACGCCCTCGAAGTCGAGATAGGGGCCGTCGGGATCCGACGCCAGCCGGCCGGCCAGCGCCTCGAGCACGGTCGTCTGCGGGCGAGTCATGAGCGTGACGTTAGCGCCGGCCTCTCACGACGTCGGCGAGATCGGCCGCATGACGATCGACCGACCCGAACCGCGTGTCGAGCAGCCACGCGCGCTTCAGGTACAGGTGCACGTCGACCTCCCACGTGTAGCCCATGCCCCCGTACACCTGTGTTGCCGCTTTGCCGTTCGCGATCGCGGCCTCGCCCGCGAGCAGCTTGGCGCCGTTTACCGAGCGCTCGATACCGGGAAGCGTGGCGCGCTCGTCGAGATGGGCGCCGGCCGCGTAGACCGCGGCGCGCGCCACCTCGGTGCGCACCAGCATGTCGGCACAGATGTGCTTGATCGCCTGGAACGATCCGATGGGACGGTCGAACTGGACCCGCTCGCGCGCGTAGGCGACGGCCATCTCCGCGACGCGGTCGGCCAGACCCAACTGGTACGCGGCCGTCAGCGCCGCGCCGGCGACCACGAGCTCGCGGATGTCGCGGCCAAGGTCCAGCGGCACACCCGCGGGCAGGCTGCGCGCCCGGGCCATCGGCGTTGCGGGGTCGAGCGGCCACGGCGACGTGTCGGCGGTGACCGCGCCGGGCACGACGCATTCGAGTCCGGCGGCCCGCCACACGACGAGCACGTCGACCGCGTCGAGGCATTCGATCCAGATCGGCTCCTGGTCGGACACGAGGCACGCGCTGCGCCCGTCGCCGAGCAGCGTCGAGTCGACGAGCGGCCCGGGCACGCACGCGCGCCCGAGCTGCTCGAACACGACGACCGCGTCGGCCCACGCGAAGCCGTCGCGCCGCAACGTGAACACGCCCGCGTCGGCGAGCTCGGCTGCGAGCGCGCGATCGAACCCCGACCGGACACGATCCATCGGTACGCGAGCCGCGAGCATCGACGCGATGCCGTCGCGCAGCGCGACCTGGTCGTCGGAGAGGTCGAGGTCCATCAGTTCAGCGTCCGCGGTTCGCGCGGCAGACCGAGCAGCCGCTCGCCGATGATGTTGCGCTGGATCTGCGACGCGCCGGCCGCGATCGTCAACGACAGCGTGCGGAGCCGCTCCTCGACGAGCTCGTTGTCGTCGATGTGCAGGCCGTCGCGCCCGAGCACACGCAGGCAGAGCTCGCCGAACCGCTGCCGGGCCTCCGAATAAGCCAGCTTGATCACCATCGCGCCCGCGCCCGTGGTGCCGCGTGCCGCCTGGGACACGTTTCGCTTCGTGAGCGACCAGAGGGCGTCGAACTCTGCGACGCAGTGCCCGAGCTCGGCCGCGAGCGGCTCCTCCATCGACACGCGCGCCAGATCCTCGCACAGCCGCATCGCATCGACGAGCTCGCTCACGAACGCGGTGCCCCGTTCGTACTTCAGCGTGACGTTCGTGACGCGCCAGCCGTCGTTCTCGGCGCCGACGCGGTTCGCGACGGGCACGCGCACGTCGGTGAGGAACACCTCGGCGAACTCGGACGAGCCCAACACCGTCCTCAAGGGCCGCACCTCGATGCCCGGCAGATCCATCGGCAGGATCAACCAGGAGATCCCCTTGTGCTTGGGCGCATCGGGATCGGTGCGCACGAGGAACTCGCCGACGTCGGCAACCTGGCCGAACGAGCACCAGATCTTCTGGCCGTTGAGCACGTAGTGGTCGCCGTCGCGTTCGGCCCGCGTGCGCAACGACGCCAGGTCGGAACCCGCGCCCGGTTCCGAGAAGCCCTGGCACCACACCTCGTCGCCCCGCAGGATCTTCGGCAGGTGATCGCGCTTCTGTTCGTCGGTGCCTTCTTCGATGAGCGTCGGCCCCGCGTGCAACGTGCCGACGAAGTTCACACCGACGTAGGGCGCGCGGGCCCGCGCCGTCTCCTCGTAGAAGATCAACTGCTCGGTCGGCGACGCGCCGCGACCGCCGTACTCCTTCGGCCAGTGGAGTCCGGCATAACCGGCGTCGAACAGTCGCCGCTGCCAGTCGGTATCCCACTTCCTGCGCTCGTCCCACGCGTCGCGCGGCGGTTGCGGCGCGAGATCGGCCAGCGCGGCATCGACCCAGGTGCGCAGCTCGGCGCGAAAGGCCTCGTCGTCGTCCGAGTAACGCAGCTCCACGAAGGGGAGAGTCTACGGACGAGATCCCCGGGACACCGCCTCGACGAACGTGGATCGCGTCTCGGCGTCCCAGAGCCACGATTCGAGGTAGAGGCGACGGCCGCCGGCATCGCGCAGCTGCAAGCTGCGGCCGCAGAAGAAGAGCTCGGCCCACCACGGCCGGCCCGTGCAGACGACCTCGGCCGTACCGAGATCGAGGACGACGGGGTGCAAGCCGATCCGCTGCACGAATCGACCGTCGACGACGATCCGCTGCCGGCACTGCAGCCACAGCGCGCCGCACAAAGCGCCCGCGAACAGCAACGAGGTGTCGCGCGTCGGGACCCACAGCACGACCCATCCGACGGTCGATGCCAACGCCCAATTCGCCGTCTCGGCCCTCGGCCGGAACTCCGCGCCTCCCTGCGCCATGACACGATTCTCGGCCCGAACCGGCGGCTCCTCAACCCCTAGCATCGGGCGAACCCGACAAACGTCGCGCCAGGAGTCTCGATGTCCGGCGAGCTGCCCAAGATCATCAGCGTCGACGATCACGTCGTCGAGCCGGCCCACCTCTTCGACACGTGGCTGCCGGCGAAGTTCCGTGAACGCGGGCCGCACGTCGAGCGCCGCGGAGTGGGCGCAATGCGCCACGTCGGGGGTGGTGCCTACGAGCAGACATTCGACCCTGCCGGCCCGCAGGCCGACTGTTGGGTGTACGAGGACCTCGTGTACATCAACAAGCGTCACGTCGCCGCCGTGGGCTTCGACCGCGACGACATGACGATGTCGCCGATCACGTATGACGAGATGCGACCGGGCTGTTACGACCCCAAGGCGCGCATCGACGACATGGAGATGAACTGGGTCGACGCGTCGTTGAACTTCCCGACGTTCCCGCGCTTTTGCGGTCAGACGTTCCTCGAGGCCAAGGATCGCGAGGTCGCCGAAGCGTGCGTGTACGCGTACAACGACTGGATGGTCGAGGAGTGGTGCGGCGACAGTGCCGGGCGCCTGATTCCGTTGACGCTCGTGCCGTTGTGGGACGCGCAGCTCGCCGCGGCCGAAGTGCGGCGCAACGCGGCCCGCGGCGTGCACGCCGTCTGCTTCAACGAGATCCCGGCCAAGCTCGGGCTGCCCTCGATCCACACCGGGTACTGGGATCCCCTCTTCGCCGCGTGCCAGGAGACCGCCACCGTGGTGTGCATGCACATCGGCTCCTCGTCACAGATGCCCGCGACGTCACCCGACGCGCCGGTCGCGGTCGCGGCGACGCTGAGCTTCAACAACGCGATGGCGTCGCTCTCCGACTTCTTGTTCTCCGGAGTGCTGGTGCGCTTCCCGACCCTGAAGCTCGCCTACTCCGAGGGCCAGATCGGCTGGCTGCCGTACGTGCTCGAGCGCGCCGACGACGTGTGGCGCGAGCACCGTGCGTGGGGCGGCGTCAAGGACATCGTGCCCGAACCTCCGTCGACCTACTACTACGCGCACGTGTACGGCTGCTTCTTCCGCGATCGGCACGGGTTGGAGTCGCTCGAACGCGTCGGCGTCGACAACATCACGTTCGAGACCGATTACCCGCACACCGACTCGACTTGGCCCGACACGAAGCGCATCGCCGAGGACATGGTCGCCGGGCTCCCCGACAACGTCGTCTACAAGATCATGCGCGGCAAC
>DATMUX010000354.1:0-13085 GCA_035563695.1 Acidimicrobiia bacterium | reverse complement strand
TGTTGTTTCCAGGGACGTTGTTGACATCCACCGGTAGGTGAGCCTCCCGGGTGAGTGTGGAGCTGCTCAACGGCAACACACCAACCCAGGAGGCTCTCGTGCACGCTAACGCTCCGTTGACTCCGGAGGGCCGGCTTCGGCTCTGCTGCCGGATCGCTGAAGGCTGGACCGTCGCCGCGGCCGCGGAATCGATGAACATCTCGCGGCAGTGCGCGCACAAGTGGTGGCGCCGGTTCCAACTCGAGGGCCTGGACGGCCTGCGTGATCGTTCGAGCCGCCCGCACCGCTCACCGAATCGAACGCCAGCACGGATCGAGCGACAGATCGTCGCGCTCCGTCAGTCCCGCAAGCTCGGTCCGGCACGTTTGGCGGGCATCGTCGGCATTCCCGCTTCGACGGTGCATCAGGTTCTGGTCCGGCACGGCTGCAATCGGTTGCGGTGGATGGATCGCACGACCGGCCGGGTGATTCGGCGGATCGAGACCTCACGCGCCGGGGAGCTCGTGCACATCGACGTGAAGAAACTCGCTCGGATCCCACCCGGTGGGGGCCATCGTGTCCATGGTCGCACCGCGTCGGTGCTCCACCAACGGGTCGGCTACACGTACATCCATACTGCGATCGACGCCTACAGCCGACTCGCGTATTCCGAGTTCGCTGGCCCCGAGAACACCGTTAACTGCGTCGCGTTCCTCCAACGAGCGGTCCGGTGGTTCGCCGAACGTGGCATCACCATCGAACGGCTCTTGACCGACAACGGCAACGGCTACCGCAGCCGCCCATGGAAACGGCTCTGCATCGACCTCGGCATCCAGCACACGAGAACTCGGCCGTACCACCCAGCCACCAACGGCAAAGTGGAACGGTTCAACCGCACCCTGCTCGACGAATGGGCCTACGCCCGGGCCTGGACCTCAGACACCCAACGCGCGCGAACCCTTGACCGCTGGCTCCACCTCTACAACCATCACCGCCACCACACCGCCATCGGCGGGCCACCCACCAGCCGAGTCACCAACCTCGCCGGGCACAACAACTAGTTCTGCAGCGTGTCGGCCTTCAACTGCGCGAAGGCTGCGTCTCCCATCGGGGCGCGCAGCGTGTTCGCGTACCGGCGAAGATCGAAGTAGGAGAGTCGTTCGTTGTCGCTCACGAGTGGTTCCTCGCCGAGGATGGCGCGCAGGTTGGCCTCGAGGGACTTGGCGTTGTCCGCGTAGCCGTAACGATCGATGTACAGGCCGTCGAAGCCACTCGCCGCGACTGCGGGGATGATCTCTGATATCGGCCTTTGGCGGAGCCGGTCGAGCCACTTCCCTTCGCGTCCGTTCATTGAGCCGTAGCTCCAGCGCAGGTGGCGCGAGCTGAGGTATCCCTTGGCGAGGTCGTAGTCGGTCATCCGTACGACCGGCGGATGCTCGGGGAAGTAGATGATGGGAAGTTGGAAGACTGCAGCCTCTCGCGGCAGGCTTGCTTCGATGCCGGCGACGAATCGTTGATCGCTCCGGTACTCGGCCGCGATCGGTTGCTGCGCGGCCAACGGCTGCTTGGGTGTTTGGTCGAGGACGCCGAGCAGGGTGACGCACACGACGCCCGCGATCAAAGGCCACGGTGAGGCGCCTCGATCGTCGCGATGCTGCTTCCATTGTTCGATCCACGTGGCGACGTATACGAGCGCGAAGAACGCGAGGAAGATAGAGATCCGATTCCAGCCCCGGATCCAGGTAAGTCCTCCAAGCGCGAGCACGTAACCGAAGCCGCCGATGAGTGACAGCAGAAGTGCGCCGAGCAGGAGCACGACGAGGTTGGATCGCAAGGCGCTGCGCACTGCGGTCGACGCGCGTCCGCTGATCAGCCTTCGAAAGAGCTCGAAGAGCAGCCCGATGAACCCCACCGAGGCAATCACGCCGAGCTCTCCGCCGGCTTCTGACGGAACACCCGCGTTGCGCGTCGCGTGGTTCGTGAGCCGCGCGAACAGTGGGATTCGGTGCCCGGGCGTGGGGAGCAGCAGCGTGGTGATGCGGAGCCCGTAGACCTCGGTGCCGGCGAGGTTGCGGGTGACTCCGTTGAAGCCGTGCTGCGCCCAGAACGCGATCGTCGGCGCGTTGTTCAGAGCCATGGCCAGCGCAATCGTTGCAGCAAGCAGCCATCCCGGAGCGAGCGACCGGGGTTCGCGACGCGCGAGCGCGACGAGGATCCCGGTGATCGTGAGCAGGATTGCGGTGAAGGCGGCGTAGTAGGTCGATGCCGAGCCGACAACGGCGGCAATAAGGATCGCAACAAGAAGTCGACGCGGTCGAAAGGCGCGACGCCAACCTGCACTGGTCACATGATCGGGGTCGACGAGGCCGTCGTCGTCGCTGATCGACCAGATGAGGAGCAGGGCTGCGAGCGGCACCATCCAGTACGAGGAGAGGAGCAAATGCAGTTCTCCGCGCGTGAAGTGGTAAGGCTGGAACGTGAAGAGCGTCGCCACGGCGAGCGACAGCAGCCCCGAAAAGTGCAAGGCGGCGCGGAGTACCCAGTACGCAGCGAGCGCTATGAAGAAGAACCCGCTGATGAAGTACAGATTCATCGCGCGAGCCCAGTCGCCGGTCACGGCGCCGAGCGCGCGCAGCGCAGCGAGCTGCAGGTTGTCGGCGCCTTGCGGCTGGTCGTAGAACTGCTGATCGAAGGGCGCACCCATCGACGGATTCCGCAACGCGGAGCCGTGATCAATCAGGCTCTTGGTCACCACGCCGTAGAAGAGCGCGTCGCTGCGATACGTAAAGGGAATGCCAAGATCGCGTTGAGCGAGTCCCGTCAGCGGTACGAGAAGCGCAAGCGTCACTACGACGACGATCAGCGATTCGACAACGATTCCGCCGATCGAGAAACCATCTCGAGGATGCGCGGCCTCCTCGCGCTGGAGGGAGACTTGCAGTCCGTCTTCCGCCAGCGCCGCAGAAGATTGCATCGCATCCTTCACGTCTTCGGTTACAACCTGGCGTAGTGTCGTGCGATGCGTCGCGCCGGCGTGTTCGCGGAGTTCAAGTCACGACGGTGCTTGGTCAGCGGCGGTCTGGGATTCATCGGCAGTAACCTCGTCGTGGCTCTCGATCGTGCCGGCGCAGAGATTACCGTGGTCGACGCGCTGATCCACCGTCATGGGGGCGATCGGCGCAACGTCGGAGACACGGGCGCCGACGTCATCGTCGCGGATATCGGCGACCGCGCGAGTGTCGACGACGCCGTCGCGCGCGCCGAGTACATCTTCGATCTCGCCGGCCAAGTGAGCCACGTGGATTCGATGCAATTTCCACTGGTCGACCTGGATCTGAACACTCGAAGCCACCTGGCGTTGCTCGAATCGATGCGCGAGATGAATCCGCACGCGACCTCGGTGTTCACGTCGACCCGCCAGGTCTACGGGCGACCCCGATACCTTCCCGTCGACGAGTCCCATCCCGTGTGTCCGGTCGATGTCAACGGCGTGTGCAAGCACGCGGCCGAGCAGTTCTTCCTCTTATACGAGCAGCGCTATGGGTTCCGTACCTCCGTGTTGCGGCTGAGCAACGTCTTCGGTCCACGGCAACGGCTGCGAGGTGACCATCAGGGTTTCATCGCGAGCTTCCTTCGACGAGCCGTGCAGAACGAGGTGTTGACGGTCTTCGGAGACGGACAGCAGAAGCGAGACTGCGTCTTCGTCGACGACGTCGTCGAGGCTGTCGCGCTCGCGGCCTTGTCCGACCATGCTGTCGGCGAAGTCTTCAACATCGGACACAACGAGCTCTTGCCCCTCGCGGAGATCGCGGAGACGATCGTCGAGATCGCGGGCTCGGGCGAGATCACGTATACGCCGTGGCCACAGGAGCGGAGCGCGATCGACATTGGTTCGTTCGCGACGGATACGTCGAAGGCGAAACGGTTGCTCGGATGGGAGCCCGAGACCGCGTTCGCCGATGGAGTCGAACAGACCGTCCAGTTCATTCGAGCCCACCAAGACTGGTACCTATGACATCGCTGACCCAGCTTCGGGTTCCGTTCGTCGACCTTCGCCGTCGTCTCGTCGCCGAACGTCACGACATCAACGAGGCAGTCGACCGAGTGCTTTCGTCCGGCCGGTTGCTCCTCGGTGCCGAAACCGAGGCTTTCGAAGCGGAGTTCGCCGACTTCGTGGGCCGGCGCTTCGTCGTTGTCGTCTCGTCCGGGACCGAGGCGCTCCGCATCGCTCTCTGCGCACACGGCATCGGCGCAGGCGACGAGGTCATCCTTCCCGCGGTGACGGCGGTGCCCACCGCGGCGGCGGTGTGTGCAGTCGGCGCAATCCCGGTGTTCGCCGACGTCGACGAACATACAGCTTTGCTGAGCGCGGAGTCAGCCGCCGCGGCTCTGACACCCCGCACCAAGGCCGTCGTACCGGTGCATCTCTACGGGCGCCCGGCTGCGACCGAGGCCTTCACTCGCCTCGGCGTCCCGATCATCGAGGACGCGTGCCAGGCGCACGGCGCGTTGCACGGGCCGGCGCCGTCCGTCGCCGCGTGTTACAGCTTCTACCCCACGAAGAACCTCGCGGGAATCGGCGACGGTGGAGCCATCGTCACCGACGATCCCGAGGTCGCCAAACTCGCCCGGCGGCTTCGTAGCCATGGCCTCACGACCGACTACGTACACACCGAGATCGCGACCAACTCGCGCATCTCCGAGATCGAAGCGGCCGTGCTCCGAATCGGTCTCCGAGACCTGGAACGTCGCAACCGCCGACGCCAAGCGATTTCGGAACAGCTCCGCGCGTGCGCGCCGGCGTTGCGCTGGCAGACACCCCACAACCGTCACGTCTACCACCTCTGCGTGGGGCGCGTAGTCGATCGTGACGCATTCCGCGAACGCCTGACGGTCGACTCCGCCGTCCACTATCCGGTTCCCTTGACGAAGCAACCCGCATTTGCGGCGTACGTGCGCAACATGTGTCCGCAGGCCGAGAGCTGGGCGCGAGAGTGCGTATCTCTGCCGTGCTATCCGGAGATGACCGACGGCGAGGTCGAGGAGGTGTGCCGGGCACTTCGGGCAGCCTCATGAGCGCACCGGTCGGGTCGATATCGGCCTTCTTTCCCTGTTACAACGACGAGCCGACGATCGTGCACATGGTCGAAACGGTTCTGGACGTGTTCGACGAGCTCGGGTGCGATGGTGAAGTGATCGTCGTCGACGACGGCTCATCCGATGCGTCGGGCAAGCTCCTCGAAGAGGCGGCCGACGAGGAGCCGCGCCTGCGCATCGTTACGCACGACATCAATCGCGGCTACGGCGCAGCGCTGCTCTCCGGCTTCGCCGCGGCCACGAAGGAATGGGTCTTCTACACCGACGGCGATGCACAGTACGACCCTCGGGAGTTGAAGAGTTTCGTCGCCCTCGTCGCGGACGACGTCGACGTCGTGCAGGGTTACAAGCGTCACCGCTCCGACAACGTCGCGCGCCGGATCATCGGGCGGATCTACCACTACTTCGTGTCGCTGATGTTCGGCCTTCACATTCGCGACACCGACTGCGACTTCCGCCTGATCCGCCGGTCGGTCATCGACGACGTCGAGCTCGGGTACACGACTGGTGCCATATGCGTCGAGCTGGTGCGCAAGCTACAAGACCGAGGGGCACGCTTCGTCGAGGCGCCGGTTCACCACTATCCCCGTCAATACGGCACGTCTCAGTTCTTCCACCCTCGGCGAGTCCTGGAGACGTTTCGAGACCTCGGCATCCTCTGGGTACGACTCGTCGTGCTCCGCTCGGCGCAGTGAGCAGATCAGTCACGCACGGCGAGCACGATCACCGACAACCCGAGGGGCATGCGGTGTTTCTGGATGTAGTGCGTCTCGGCACGCGCCAACGCCGCGAAGAGACGATCGAACGATCGCCGTTCGACGTCCGAGCTCGTCCCGTTTGCCGACTCCGGTAAACCGTGACGAAAGCGGTCGGCAACCGCCAGCACCGCGGCCGCGGGTACCAAGAAGGAGTATGCATAGGTGTCGCGACGCACCCGCCATCCCGCGTTCTCGACGAGGCGCCGCAACTCTCGAACGCGATAGCGACGCACACCGTGCACGGTCCGATCGTGCTCGCGCCGGAAAGCCTCGTACGCCGGTTCCAAGAGTACGAGCACACCGCCGCGCTTCGTAACGCGGGCGAACTCCGATACGGCCTGCGCGTCGTCGCGAATTGAGTACAACACCGTCAGCGACAGAACAACGTCGAAGGTCGCATCGGCGAAGGGAAGCGCGGCCACGGTCCCGCGGACGGGCCTCGTCGCCGCGTGCCGTTCCGCCACGTAGCTCAGAGCGTTCATCTCGCGATCGAGACCGACGACCGTTCCCAAACTCCCGAGCCACGCGCCATTGCCGCCCGGGCCGCATCCCGCGTCGAGGACCGTGATTCCCGAGCGCAGATGTGGAGCCAGCAGCTCGGCGACCAAGGCGCGCGTGTTTCGATACCACCAATGTCGTGTTTCGGCCGCCGCGATCCGTCCGTATTCCCCGGGCTCCATCGACCCCAACGTACTGCGGGGCAGCGGGGACTCGCCGGTGTTCGTCCGTTCCCACGACGCGTGTGCCCGATGCTCTTCGCGGGTGTCGCGGCGCCCGCGACAAGGCACGGCGTCGTATCGCCGGCTTCGAATTCGGCCGTGCGTGAGGTCGCGCCTTCATTGCGTACGCGAGGTCGTCGTGAAAGGCGACGCGCGTACTAATTGCGGGGGAACCTGTAGAGCTCCCGGGCGTTGAGCTCGGCGATGCGCCGCGCTTCGTCGTCGGGGACATCGATCATCGCCTCGGCCAGGACCTTACGACTGTTCGGCCAGTTGGAATCGTTGTGGGGGAAGTCGGCTTCCCACATGATCTTGTCGACACCGATCAGATCGCGATTACGGATGGCGTACCGATCGGAGATGATGCAGACCCACACGTGCCTCGAGAACACCTCGGACGGTGGTTCGGCGTTCCGCAACCCCTCGTATCGACTGCGCTGCCACGTGTAGTCCAGTCGTTCGAGCACGTACGGAACCCATCCGGCGCCACCTTCCGAGAGGGCGACGCGGCAGTCCGGCAGGTCGTTGAACGTCCCGCTGAAGATCAGGTCGCCGAGCGCGCTCATCGAGTTGACGCCGCAGAGCGCGATACCGACCGAGGGCGTGCTCTCGGGCGAGGGACTGAGCAGTCCCGCCGACGTTCCGATGTGCATCGAGATCGGAAGACCGGTTTCGTTGCAGGCTTCGAAGATCGGCCGCCAGTGCCCGGTCGGGAATGAGGGCAGGCCGAGCGGGTGCGGATTCTCTACGAAGAGCACGGCGCGTGATCCCTTGGCGGCGCAACGTTCGATCTCGGCGACGGCCGCGGTCGTGTCCCAGAGCGGCACGAGCGTCTGAGGAATGAATCGCTCCGGATAGCTCGCGCACCATTCGTCGAGCATCCAGTCGTTCCACGCGCGCACCATCGCGAGCGCGAGGCCCGTGTCGTGCGCGTCGAGGAACCGCGTGCCACCGAAGCGGGGAAACGTCGGGAACAGCAGCTCGGCCCAGACGCCGTCTTCGTCCATCGCCTGCACGCGCTCATGAACGTCGTAGGCGGCCGGGATCATGTCTTCGTAGCGGCGAGCTGCGAGATCTGCGCCGCGCCCCGCCTCCCCACTGCGGAACCGGCGCGTGCCCGCGTTGCCCTGGAAGCTGTGGGGGTAGAAGCGGTCCTCCCAGAGCCAGCCCTCGACGCCCTCACGTTCGACGATCCGGGGCGCGCGGTCGCGGAACCGGCTCTCGATGTGGTCGACGAAGACATGCGGCGGCTCCACGACGTGGTCGTCGACGGAGATCGGTTGGACGTCGTCACGCAGCATGTGAACCTTCTTCTCTCGTGCGGACTACGGCATGGGCACAGTTACCGGACGGCAGGTCGCGCTCCCGGTGTGGCGCCGCCACCGTTCGACGGCGCGTTGGTTGTGTTCTCGGAGCCCAGGTACGCGCGCTCGAGCCGGTCGGACTGGGTGGCGATCTCGGCCGCGGAGCCGCTCAACACGACACAGCCGCGATTGAGCACCGAAACCGAGTCGGCGACCTTCAACGCCAAGCGGACGTATTGCTCGACGAAGAGCACCGCGCACTCACCGTCGGTCGCGACTTGCCTGATCGCCGTGAACAAGCGCTCCACCATGATCGGCGCGAGGCCCATGCTCATCTCGTCGACCAGAAGAACCTTCGGCCGCTGGATCATCGCCCGGGCCATCGCAAGCATCTGTTGCTCGCCCCCCGACAATGCGCCGGCACGGAGCTTCCACCGCGGCTCGAGCGCGGGGAACACCTCGAGCACCGATCGTGGTTCGGGGCGGTGGCGGCCGGCGGCGACACGCAGGTTCTCCTCGACGGTGAGGGTGGTGAACAGCTCGCGGTTGTCGGGCACGAGCACGACGCCGGCCTTGCCGGCCGCGGTCGCCCGGCCCGATCGCAGCAGGAGCCCGTCGACGGCGACGGTGCCCTGTTGCGCCGGCAGCAGCCCCGCCAGCGTGAGCAAGAGCGTCGTCTTGCCGGCGCCGTTCGGACCGAGGATCGCGTGGATGGTTCCTGCCCCGACGGCGAGGTCGACCTCACGAAACGCCGTGAGCGAACCCCAACCACCGGTGAGACCGACGCACTCGAGCCGGGCACTCATGTCGCCGTCGACACATCATGCAGCGTACCGAGGTACGCGTCGGCGAGCCCACGATCGGTGCGAATGGTCGCCGGTTCGCCTTCCAGGATCACTGCGCCGAAGTCGAGCACGTAGATGTAGTCGCAGACGCTGAGCACGAGCGAGATGTCGTGGTCGACGAGGAGCACCGCCGTGCCGGTCGCGGCGATGTCGCGAATCCGCGTGCCGAGGCGCCGGGTGTCGGCCGTGTCGAGACCGGCGGCCGGTTCGTCGAGCATCAACACGCGGGGATCGGACGCGCAGGCACGCGCGATCGACACGAGCTGGCGCTCCCCCTGACTGAGCTCTTCGGCGTGCTTGTCGCGTTGCGCACTGAGGCCGGCGCGCTCCAACGCCGCGGTCACATGTCCGTAACGGTGCTCGCGAGCTGTGCTGAAGACCGCCGCGCTGACGTTCTCCTCGACGGTGAGATCGTCGTAGAGCTCGAGCGCCTGGAAGGTGCGCGCGAGCCCACGGCGTACCCGCGCGTGCACGGGGAGCCGTTCGATTCGCTCTCCGTTCATCACGACCGTGCCATCGGCGCGCGCGAATCCCGTCACGGCGTCGATAACGCTCGTCTTGCCCGCACCGTTGGGCCCGATGAGCCCGACCACTTTCCCGGCGTCGACCCGCAACGACACGTCGGATACCGCAACGACGCCGCCGTAGCGCACTGTGAGATGCTCGACCGCGAGCGCGGGGCCCGCGTCGGCCGGGGGATCAGCGATGGCGATCGGAAGCGGTCCGGATGGCACGCGCCGCGAGCCGAGGCGGAGCTGTGGCAGCCGTTTGGCGAGTTCGTGCCCGCCCGCGGCGAGGCCTTCGGGATAGCGGATCAGCGTGGCGATGAGGCCGACCCCGGTGATGATCGCGAACCACTCGCCGAGGTGCGCCCAGCGGTCGAACGCGAGGAAGACGACGCCCGAGCTCGCCAGGATGCCGCCGAGGATCCCGCCCCACACCGACGTGATGCCGGCGAGGTACACGGTCGCGAGCAGGGCGAGGCCGCCGATCGCCGTGAACGACGTGAAGGTCACGACTCCCTGTCGATACGCGAAGAGGCTGCCTCCGATGCCTGCGATGAACGACGCGATCGCAAAGCTCGCGAGCTTCACGCCCGTGACGTTCACGCCGATCCCGGCGGCCGATCGTTCGTTGGCACGGACCGCGAGCATGGCCGAGCCGAGTGGACTCGTCCGGAGCCATGCCACGCCCCAGGCGATCACAACGAGCGTGAGAAGACACAGCAGTCCGAATTCCATGCGGGGGAACGCGCGACCGGTTCCGACGCCGAGGTCGAGCCCGAACAACGTTGGTGGCTTCACCGACGCGCCCGCCGAGGAGACGAACTGGCCGTTCCGGAACCACAGGGCCTCGATGGCGTACGCGAGTGCGAGAGTGACGACACCGAGCGTGAGGCCGCGAACCCGAAGCGCCGGGAGGCCGACGACGACGCCCACGCCCGTTGCGATCAATGCGGCCAGCAGTGGGGCGATCGGGAAGGGAATACCCCAGCTCTCGGTGATCCCGGAAAGCGCGAATGCGCTGACGCCGGCCAGCGCGAGCTGCGCGAGGGAGACCTGGCCCGCGAAGCCCGTCACCACGACGTACGACAGCCCGAGGATCGCGGCGATCAGCGTGGCGATGACCGCGCTGCGCCACGTTCCCTGTGTAACAGCCAACGCAATGACGCCGAGCGCGGTGCCGAGGATCGCGGGCGCGACCAGCGAACGAGGCCGCGGCGCGCGGCCGAGCTGCTGCCGCACGAGCCCGCCGCGCACCGGGATCCCGCGGCGGGTGACCAGCAACGCCCCGATGATGACGATGAGCGGGATCAGCTCCGCCGAACCCGTGTGCGGGAACCACGCATGCTGACCTGCGAGCGTGAGCGACTCCGACTGCAGCATCCCGATCGCGATCCCGGCGGCCGCGCTGGGAAGGAGCAGCTCGAAGTGACCGACCGCGGCCGCCCCCAGTGCGGGCACGACCGCGAGGGCGTAGGCCTCGGGTGTCAGGGGAGTGATCGGCGCGATCAGGATGCCGGCGGCGCCGGCGACTATCGCGCTCATCATCCAGTTGAGGAGCGCGATGCGTTCCGGCGCCACGCCGCTCACGATCGCACCCGTTTGTGTCTCCGCCACCGCGCGAGTGAGCAGCCCGAAGCGGGTCCACCGATACAACGCCGTCAAGGCGAGCGTGAGGCCCACGACGGTCAGCGCGAGATAGAAGCGGTCGGACAACAGCGTGATGGATCCCCACTGCCATCGCCGCGCCGGAAAGCTCGGCGCGACGATCACCGGCGTCTCACCGACGCGGTTCACGATGAGGCCTTCGATGACGACGAGCACGCCGAGCGAGGCCACGGCACGAGCCAACGGCGGGGCCTGGCGAAGGGGCCGGAACACGACCGCGTACAGCAGTGCGCCCGACGCGGCCGCGATCGCCAGCGCGAGGAGTGCCGCGGGCGCGAACCCGAGCGTGTGCCCGAGGCTCACCGACGTCGGCAGTCCGGGAATCAGGAGAAGGAGCTTGCCGTCGCGCAGCCACGCGTAGGTGTACGCGGCGTACAGCGCCATCGCACCCGTCGCGAAGTTGACGACGCCCGAGCTCCGGTATGTGAGCACCAGTGCGATCGCGAGTGCCGCGAACACCGCGCCGTTGCCGAGCCCGAGGAGCAGCGAAGTGACGTGGATCATCTCGCCGCTCCCGTGATCACGACGTCACTGTCTCCGGCCACTCAACCCGGGATCGGATCGTTGTTGACCACCGAGTAGATCTGCGGGTTTCCCTTGGAGTCGAGTGTCGCGGCCAGGACGCCGGCCGAGCACACGCCGGGCTCCGACGCCACCGCCTTGCCGTTGCACCGGAAGTACAGTCCCGAGGCAAGCAGCTTTTCGTTCTTCATCGTGTGCATCGCGGTGTTCACCGATGCCGGCGTGACCGCGCCCGTCAGCCCGGTGGTGCCGGACGCGAGCGCGCCAAAGTCCTGGAAGATCCCGATGCCGACCGCGTTGTTGGGATCGATGTTCTTTCCCTTGGCGTAGGTGTCGAGCACCGCCTTGTACTGCTGCATCAGCGGGTCGCTGTTGTCGCCGACCGGTGCGATCGACGACAACTGGATGCCTTTCACGACATTGCCGGGAAGCGCCTTGCGCATCGCGTCGGTGACGCAGTACGAGATCGTGGCGATCGTGCCGTGGAAGCCGAGCGATTGCAGGCCTTGTATCGCGGGGATACAGAACGCGTCCTGTCCGACGATCATGACGACCCCGTCGGGGTTGTTGGAAACGACCTGCTGTGCTTGCGGTGTCATGTCCGCGGTGCCCAGCGCGACCGGGACGATCTGGACGCCGAGGCCCGCGTCCGTGAACGCGGACTTCCCGCTCTTGTAGATGTCGGTCGCCGCCGGCACATCGACGACGATGACCGAGACCTTCTTCGCTCCCGCCTGCTTGGCGACACCGATCGGGAATGCGATCGTGTTCGCCCCGGGATCGTTCAGCAGGTAGGTCGATTGCGAGTCGGCGAGCATCGCCGAATCCGTCGTGGAGTTTTCGATGAGCGGGATCTTGGCGCCGTGCAGCGGCGTCCACGTGGTCCCGACCACACCACTGGAACCGACCACGACCGCGGCGACGTTGTCGCGGATCATCTGGTTCGCGCAGTCCGTCGTCTTGCCCGGATCGTTGCTGTCCACACAAACGTCGAGCTGCATCGGGTGGCCGGCGAGCCCGTTCCGGTGCTGGTTCAGCCACGCCACCGTCGCGCGCGCCACCGGCTCGTCGGCTCCGTTCGAACACCCGGGGCACTGGCCACCGTTCGTGATCAGGCCGATCTTGACCGGTGTTCCCGTCGCGGGCGCTTCCGGACCGAGCAGCGACGTCGTCGACGCGGTCGTCGGCGGGCCGCCCGAGGTAGTAGAGCTACTGCCCGTACCGCTGGAGCTCTTGCTGCTGCTCCCGCACGCGGCGACGCCGGCCAGCAACGCCGCGAGCAGCCCCACGCCGATGGCTCGCCGGACAGCTGTGCGCCGCCCCGGCACCCTCCCCCTCATCGTGTCTCCTCTTGGCCCCGAAGCCCGTGCGCAGGTGCGATGGAATGCGCCGCCGAACCGCTGGACACGCAGCGCGCACCCTCTGTCGGAAAAGCGGCAGTGCACTGACAAATCTATGATCCTGCCTTCGGGACCCGCAACCACCCGCTGGGGGGTTGCGAGATCGCTGTGAACGCGCCCTCGGCGCCGGATTCGAGAAGGAGGAGCCGTGCCGGACACCCGAGAAGCGCATTCACGGTCTGCTCGAATTCGTGCCCAGTTGGATCACCCCGTGATCGACGGCGACGGGCATATCGTCGAGCTGATGCCGGTGTTCCTCGCCTACGTGCGCGACAACGGCTACGGCGGGG
>DATMUX010000353.1:0-4053 GCA_035563695.1 Acidimicrobiia bacterium | reverse complement strand
TCATCGTCGACGATCATCGCATGTTCGCCGACAGCCTCGTGCGCGTGTTGGACGACGAAGCAGACCTCGTCGTCGTCGACGTCGCGACGAGCATCGCCGAGGCGATCCATGCCGTCGGCACGTACCGGCCCGATGTCGTGCTGCTCGACTACCGCCTCTCCGACGGCGACGCGCCCGCATGCATCGCCGAGCTGCGCGACATCGCTCCCGACACCCGAGTACTGGTCATGACGGGATTGGGCGACGAAGCAACGTTGGCTGCTGCACGCAATGCCGGCTGCGCGGGCGTGGTCACGAAGGATCGAGCCGCTCGCGACTTGGTGGACGGATTGCGCGCCATCGCATCCGGCAGGTCGATCGACGGCTCGGAACGGTCGAACCACGGCACGGCCGGCGCGCCCGACATCGCCTCCGTGCTCTCCGATCGGGAGCGGGAGGTGCTCGAGCAACTGGCGGCGGGCCTGTCCACGGAGGACATTGCCGGCTCGCTGCACATCAGCATCGTGACCGTTCGGAATCACATTCAGCACGTTCTCGGCAAGCTCGGAGCACGATCACGCCTCGAGGCCGTTGCACTCGGCATTCAAGCGGGGATCATCGCTCCCCCGGCGCGCCGCCCCCGCGGCATTTGATGCACGCGCATCATCGAGCGCACTCGTAGGAACGCCGATGTCTCGGGTATTCGATCTCGACGCGCGTCAGGAGACGAGCCGTGCACGATCAAGCCACTGCGGGCGACCGGCGTTCCCGGCGACTGCCCTGGGGTGCGAGTCGCCTGTCCTGGCGCCGCTGGTTGGGCATCCCGCTCACCGTCGGCACCGGAGCGCTGTTGCTCACGTTCGCCGGAGCCACACCGGCCAACGCCGCGGCGCTCACGAACGTCAGCTGGGCCGTGTCGAACAATCAGGTCAGCGCGACGAACGTGACCTACTCGTACTCGTTCACGACCGCGACAACCGGAACCATCAAGACGATCACGTTCGTGGTCTCGGGCGCCGGCCTCGCCGGAGCGCCCGCCATCAGCCGTAACTACGGCATCGGTGCCGGAACCGTCGCTCGGGTGGGCCAGACGATCACGTACACGGTCACGGCCGCCGTATCCGTCTCGGCGGGCATCCCGATCTATCTCGAGTTCTCCGGGCTGACGAACACCGGTACCGCCGGCAGCTACACGACGACGATCACGACGCAGACCGCAGTGCCCGCGACCATCGACACGGCGGTGTCACCGGCGGTGACGTTCGCGGCGAGCAACACCGCCGTCACGGTGAGCGTGGCGAAGAGCCTCACGTTCACCATCAACAACACCGCCTTCGAGCTCGACATGGACCCCAGCCTTCCCGCGCTCGCCGATCAGACCGCCACCGTCGGACTCACGGTGCAGACCAACGCGCACTCCGGGTACACGCTCTCGGTCGCCGACAACGCGACGGGATTGCAGAGTGCGGCCACCGGCAACCCGACGATCGCGAAGGTCTCCGCCGGCAAGGCGACGTCGGTTGCCTGGCCGGGCGCACCCAACTGGGGCTACACCGTGACCGGAACGGGCGCCACCATCGACCCTGCGTTCACGGGCAGCAAGTACGCCGGATACGTGAGCGCGGGCGAGCAGATCGCCAGCCGCGCCGGCGCTACCGGCGGGACCGCCGACACGATCAACATCGCGAACCGCGTGGCGATCGATTACACGGTGCCGGCCACGGTGTTCACCGACACGATCACGTATACGGTGACTCCGAACTACACCTGATCGCACGGACGATCGAGCGCCGATGAGCTCCACGCATCGACGGACAACCGCCACACGGTCGCACGCGCTCACGTCGATCGTCGCCGCGCTCATCGCGGCCGTCACGTGCACCGTGCCGGCCGGCGCGGCGCCCGGAACGGGGACCGCGCGACCATTGGCGGTGTCGGTTCCGGCGGAACCGGCACCGCTGCGCCCGGGCGCGACGGGAACGATCCCCATTGGGGTCGTGAATCCGGGTACGAAGGCGCTCACGGTGCGCATCACCGCGCGCGGTCTCCTGTTCGGCGACGACGGTCACGTCACGCTGGCGGGCGTGGATCCGCTGTGGGCCGGCCGCGTCGACTTTCCTCCGGATCCCATCACCATCCCGCGCCAGAGCTATCGCAACGTCGGCCTCGTCGTGCACATGCCGCCGAAGATCGACCCCGACCTCTACTTCGTCGGGTTCCTCGTCACGCCGATCGCCGGTCCCGGCAACGGGCTCACGTACATCAACCAGATCGGCTCCTACGTCACGATCGACGTGCCCGGCCCGCGCGATCGCAGGCTCACCGCCGACCTCCACCTCGCGGGCTTCGCGCTCACCGACGCGCTGCACGCGCACCTGGGCATCCACAACGTCGGCGCGGCCGCGGCCGTCTACTGGGGCGAGAACGACCCGAAGTCGACGCCGGGCTCCGGCACCCAGCAGCGCTTCGACCGATCGCTCTTGCCTCGGGGCCGGTCACGCACGGTCGTCCTCGACGTCAAGCCCGGCTTCCTCGTCGCCCTGGTCACGATGCGCGTGCACATCATCTATCCCGGGCGCACCGACGCGACGACGTCCGAGATCGTGATCACCAAGCGCGTCCTCATCGTGCAGCCGATCGCACTGGTGATCCTCGCCGCCGCCATCGTCGGCGCCGGCCTCTGGTACTGGTACCGGCGCAGGCGTCGACGCGCCGCCTCGCGGAACGGTCGGCCCGGAGGCCCCCGGCCCGACCGGAGCACCGCCGCGGCAAAGCGCGCGGCCGGCCCGCCGGCCCGGCACGAGCGTGAGGCGACGCACGTGGTGCGCACGCTCGAACGCCTGCTCGACACGCGACGAGCGACGTAGACCGCACATCGCCGTGCTCAATGATCGAGCGCCCGCCTGCCGATACCAATTCACCGCCTGTCGCCGAGTGGCGATGACGAAGGACCGAAGTATGCACACAGCGCGAAACGTCCGGACCGGCATAGGCATCGCCGCAATCGCGATCGGCCTCTTCACCGCGGGGTGCGTGCGGCCCGTCGCACCGGTGTCCGGTGGGCCGCCGGCCCCGGTCGCCAGTCTGCAGATCAAGCCGTCCACCGCGAAGTTCCCTTCGACTCCTCCGCCGTATTGGCCGATGCCGATCGTGCCGGTCACCATCACGAATACGGGCACCGTCACCGTTCGTTCCATCGTCGTCCACGGGGTCGGCGTCTACAGCGTCCCGTCGAACACCTGCTCGTCGTTGGCTCCCGGGCACAGCTGCACTGCGAACATCCAGTTCTGCCCGACCTCGCCGAACCACTACGTGAACACGCTGTCGGTCACGGGGAACAACGCGAACAACGGCGCATCGGTGCACGCGGCGGCCACGCTCGACGGCACGGCTACCTGACACCAGGGCCGTTCCCGGCCCCGGCAGTCGGCGTTCGTGTCGTCGCGCGCGCCGGACATCCCCGAACCGGCCGCGACCGCGTGCCATGCTTCTCGGCGGCGGCGGGCGCGGGTAGGCCGGGAACGAATGGAGTCCGGATCCCGCATGGATCTCATCGATACCTTCGACGACGAGCCGGTCGCGGACTGGCTCGGCATCGCCGTGTACCTCGCCGATGCGGTTGCGAACGACACGGTCGATCTCGCCGCCGCCCACGACGAGCTGCGACGGTCCGTGACCCCGACGGACCGGCACGCGCTGACCCGAGCCGTCGACACCTGCGCCCGGCAGCTCGGAAGCGAGTCGCTCGCCACGAGTCTGTTGCGCGACGCGATGACCCGCTGTGACGACTCGAGCGAGGCGGCATGACCCGCCGCACCGCCGCGGCGCCGTCCCGGCCGGTCACGACGACGTCGCGATCCGTCGACACGTTCGCGCTGTCGCTCTCCGAGGATCTCCGCTCCGTTCAGCGCCCTCCGACCCGCGCCGATACCAGGAACGTGAACCGAGACGTCGCCCCCGTCGTGGCCGCCGAGGTCCTGTTGCGCCACGGTCTCGCGGACGACCGCATCGTCGAGTACCTCGCACGGACGTGGGCGCTCGACGAGATCGACTGTGTCTCGGCCGTCGCGGCCG
>DATMUX010000352.1:0-4633 GCA_035563695.1 Acidimicrobiia bacterium | reverse complement strand
GATCCAGTCACGGGCAGTGGTCACGTCGGGTTTGCGTCCGGCAGACGGTCGTGCCGCCGGTTGCGTGTCGATCGCGCCACTGAGCGCGAGCCGCGGAACCGGGCCAAGGATTCGTCAACTCACGGCAAAGGTGTGCCGACTGCCCGAGGAACGATCGTCAGTCGCCGGCGGCTGTGCTGTTTCGAGCGGGCCAACGGATTTCGCGGACGTCTCCTCGGGTGGATAGGTTCCACGCTCGTGACCGCGACCGCCGGCGTTCGAACCGATCTCGACTCGTGGGAGACGCGGGCGGCGTGCCGGTACGACGCCCGCGCGTTGTTCTATCCGCAGACGGGCGAGTCGGCCCCGGCGCGTGCCGAGCGCGAGCATCGAGCCAAGCGCGTCTGTGCCGAGTGTCCGGTACGGGTCGAGTGTCTCGACTACGCGGTGCACACGGCGCAACCATTGGGTATCTGGGGCGGGACGACGGAAGCCGAACGGCGCGCATCGAACTCCGTTCACTGACGGCCTCGCGTCTGCACACCCACGTGAACCGCAACACGTGAACCCAAGCACGTGAACATTGCGTCAAGGAGCTCCGCCGGGAGGTGCGCGTCGCAGGGGCCTTCTGCCTCTACAGCGCGTGCTCGTCCGAACGGAGCATCTGCTCATGGGTACGCGCGAGGCGCTCGGTACCGCTTCGCAACCGGCACCCGAGCGCGCCATCGGCCCTCCCTCGGGTGGTGATACCGGCGCCATCCTCCTGCGCGGCGTGTCGAAGCGGTTTCGATCGCGACGTGCCCTCGACGGCCTCGACGTAGCCGTGCCGCGCGGCGTCGTCGCCGGCTTCGTGGGTCCGAACGGTGCGGGAAAGACCACGACGCTTCGAATTCTGCTGGGTCTCGTGCGCCCCGGCGCCGGTTCGGGATGCGTGCTGGGCTGCCCGCTCGACGTCCCGAGCGGCTACCTGCCGCGGGTCGGCGCGATGATCGACGCACCTGCCTTCTACCCCGGGTTGTCCGGATTCGACAACCTGCGGGTGTTGGCCGCCGCCGGTCGTCACGATCCCGCGCGCATTCCCGTGGTGCTCGACCGCGTCGAACTGACACATCGTGCGCACGATCTGTACCGCTCGTTCTCGATGGGAATGAAGCAGCGGCTCGGCATCGCGGCGGCGCTGTTGAGTGATCCCGAACTTCTCGTGCTCGACGAGCCGACGAACGGCTTGGATCCCGGCGCCATGCACGACATGCGCGCGCTCCTGCGAGGGCTGGCTCGCGCGGATCTCACCGTGTTCTTGTCGTCACATCTCTTGGGCGAGGTCGAGGAGATCTGTGATTGGATCACGATGATCGATCACGGCCGCCAGGTCTACGAAGGTTCGACCGCGGCGCTCCTTGCCTCGGGAAGTGGGCTGGTGCTGCGGCCGGCCGATACGCGCGACCTCCAGGCTCTCGCAGACCTCGCCCGGACCATGACGGGGCGTGTACCGAGCATCGACGATGGCACGGTCGTCGTGCCTGCGCCCGACGATCTGGATGCGCTCGCGGCAAGGATGAACCGGGCCGCGTTCGCGCGCGGCATCACGTTGGTGGAGATGCACCGCCTCGAAGGACGCCTGGAACGCACGTATCTCGAGCTCGTGCAGGGAGGCCTCGCATGATCGCGGCGTTCCGTGCGGAATGGATCCGCCTCAGCCGCCCGAAGATGTTCGCCACGATCGGGTTGTTGTTCGGAGCGTTCGGGATGCTCGGCGCGGCGCTCACGTTCTCGACCGCGGCGCGGTCGGCGTCACAGCTCGTCGGGCACGAGAAGTTCGAGACGACGCTTGCCTCCCTCGGACATCCCGCGGGCGCCAGTCACGGATTCATCGTGAGCACGTCGCTCATCGGGCTCGTCGTCGCCGTGCTCGCAGCCGCGACCATCGGAGGCGACTACGGCCTCGGGACCTGGCGGCCGCTGCTCGTGCGCCACCCGCGTCGAGCGACCCTGCTCGCGGGCAAGACGTCGGCATTCACCGCGCTGATCGCCGCCGGGCTGGCAACCACGTGGCTCGTGGCCCTGGGGGTCTCGTTCGCGGGCGCGCACCTCCGCGGCGTGCCGACCACTGCGTGGATCAGCTTGGCGGGGGCGCGGGCCGCGGGGAACGCCTACCTCAAGGCACTCTTCATCTGTATTGCGTGGCAGTTGATCGGCACCGCGCTCGCGGTACTGACTCGGTCGGTAACGATTGCCGTCGTCGCGGTGGTCGTGTGGGCGGTGCCGGTGGAGCGCATCGTCGGCAGCTCGATCTCGACGGCGCCGCACTGGCTGCCGGGACTCCTCCTCGAAGCGCTCTCGGTGTCGGACACCAAGACTGCCAGCACGGGACACGTCCTCACCGTCGTCTCCTTGGTTGCGGTCGTCCTGTTCGTCGTCGCGCTGGTCGATTTCGTGCGCCGGGACGTGACTGCATGACCACCGCTCGAAGAAACGTTCACCGCGGTACCGCTCGGGGTGGCATGCCTGGACATTGGCGGGATCGCCGATCATCCGACACACTGGACGTCGCTGTGCCGGGAGGAAGGAAGCCCCATGACCACGACCGACACCCGTGACGCAACCGAACGCCTCGAGGATCGAGCGCCTATCGACGACACCAGCGCGGCAAACATCACCGCGGAGACCGCAGATCTCGTTGTGGAGGACTCCGAACCCGCGCCCCACCGCGACAGTCAAGGAGCTCGACCAGCCGATTACGTCGTGCCGATCGTGCACACGCACGTCCCCGAGCACATCGTCGACGCCGCGTGCTGGGCATCTCTTGGCGCGGTCGCGCTCGTCGGCGCGCTCGATCTCCCTGCGGCCGGGCTCCTGGCCGCAGGGTTGTTCGTAGTCCGTTACCGGCACCAACACTGATCCGAGTCGACGGCACGGCCGCCCGTCAGAACGGGGTCAGGAGCGGATGCGGCGGACTTCGGCGCGCAGTTCCATCCACGCCGACAGCACTTCGAAGAATGCAGCGATCACGTCGCCACGATCGACGAGACGAGTGTGACGTCGGTGTTGTTCCGCTGACGTCACGGTGAACAATCCGCGACATGTTCGGCATTCTCACGGCCGATCGCGCATGGTCGAACGGGAGGTTCGGCCGGGCTGTGATCGCTGCAATGGCGTCCCGGCCGAACCCCACCGACGCGTCACGCTAACCCGAACGGCCGCAGTTCCCAACTGCCGGCGTGCGATCGGCGACGCGTGCTCCCGGCCCACTCGGGACGGAGCCCGTCGGTGATGACGGGCCCCGTCCACTGCAGTGTGCGCGCTAGTGATCGACGGGACCGTAGGTCTGCCCCGTGTTGGGATCGAGGAACAGCGACGAGCGGTTCTCGGGGAAGTGCCCGAAGTCGAACATGCCGTTGAGCGATCCGGCGATGGCATCGAACGACCCCGGTATGCGCGGCAGTCGCCAGTTGTCCTCGACGAACTTCAAGACCGACGACTGGTCGGTCAACGTGTGATCCACGTAGTTCCTGCGAGCCCACGACGAGATGACCAACAACGGCAGTCGAGGTCCGTACCCACACCGTCCGTTCTGGCCGGCGAGCGGTGTCAGCACAGCGGTGTTGCCGCAGAGTCCGGTTCCGTTGAGGAAGTCCTGCGGGCCCGGAGGATTGGCGACGCCGACGGTGCTCGACGAGTTGTGCACTCCGCTGAACGCGTGGTCGTACCAGCCGTCGGAGTCGTCGTAGGAGATGACGACCGCGGTGGATGACCAGTCGGGCGTGCGCTCCAGGGCGTTGATCTCCTTGACGATGAACTGCTGCTCGTCGATCGCATCGGAATACCCCGCGTGACCGTCCTGGTAACCCGGTGCCTTCAGGAAGCTGACCGCGGGCAGGTGGTCCGGTGAGAGGTAGCCGTGCGCGATCGCACCGACCAGAGCGTCGAAGTCGCTCATGTCGTACTGGTGGTTTGCGGTGTCGAACTGCGGGGCACCTGCGACCGTCGTTTGCGTATCGGTTCCGATCGCGCCGAGCAACGCCGGCGGGAGATGGTGCGGGTTGGCGGTCGAGGCGTAGTACTGGAACGGCTCGTGGTGCGGGATGTAGTCGTCCTTGTTGCCGTAGTTCGTGCCGCCGGCAACGAGGCCGCCCGTGCCGCCGATCGCCGCGCCGACCGGGTGAACCGCGTTGCACAGGCCCTGGTCGCTCGCGGGCTTGACCGCGAACTTCCCCTTGAACTCATCAGGAACGAACGTGCTCGTCGGTTGTCCGGGCGCCGCGTTGGCGAACGTCGTGGTCGGCCGGAAGCCGCCCTGGAACCAACCCCAGCTCAGCCCGGCCGCATCGAGCTCGTCACCGATGTTCTGACCGGTCATTGCCGCGGCGTCACGCACCGAGCAGTCGTCGTAGTAGGGCTGGGCGTCCGACACGAGCGACGTGCCGCCCTGACCGTCGGACACCGTGTCGCCGTCGGTGTCGGCACCGTTGATCATCGTGCCCACTGTGCCGGTGTTGCCCGACACCAAGTTGAGCGCACCAGGTGACGACGGGCCGAACGTCGTGCCGTAGGAGTTGTCGCTCATCGCGAACTGCTGCGCATAGTTCCACAGTCCGGTGACCGTGTTGCCGTCGTAGTAGTTCATGACGTCGGACGCCGAGCACGGCACTCCGGT
>DATMUX010000351.1:0-3248 GCA_035563695.1 Acidimicrobiia bacterium | reverse complement strand
ACCGTGCGGTGCACGTCGAGCGACGGTGGCGCCACGCAGACCGTGACGGACACCGCGACGTCGATCGAGGTCGACTCGCTCACCAACGGCAAGACGTACTCCTGCACGGTCAAGGCGACCAACGGCATCGGCGCAGGCGCGAGCGCGTCGACGAGTTCGTTCGTCGCCGCGATCCACCCGTCGGCGCCGGCTATCACTGCCGTCGCCCTCGGCGACCACACGCTGGTCGTGACCTTCACGCCGGGTGCGAAGGGCGGCAGCCTCGACGGCGAGATGGAGTACACCGCGACGTGCACCGCGCAAGAGGTCGGCGGCGCCACGGGTCGCGTCTCGGCGAGCAGTTCGCCGATCACGGTGACCGGACTCACGCTCGGCGACCACTACCAGTGCGTGGTCGTCGCGACCAACCCGGTCGGCGACAGCCCGGCGTCGGCCGCGAAGCCGAACACCCCCGTCGCGATCGTGGAGGCGCCGGGCGCGCCCGCCATCACGTCGGTGGATCTCAGCGACGACGAGTTCTCGGTCTCGTTCGATCCGCCCGCAAGCGACGGCGGCAACGCGATCACGTCGTACACCGTGACATGCACGTCGAGCCACGGTGACAAGACCGCCAGCCGCGCGAGCTCACCGATCACCGTGACCTCGCTCGTCGGCGGGGACACGTACAGCTGCGTCGTGACCGCGACCAACTCGGTCGGCACGAGCGCCGGATCGGATGCGTCGGACACGTTCATCGTGCTCAGCGCGCCGGGCGCGCCGGCGGGCGTCACGGTCACTCGCGGTCCGGACTCGGCCGTCGTTGCGTTCACACCGAACGCCAGCGACGGGGGCGACGAGGTGCTCTACTTCCGGGGCCACGTGCCGTTCGAGCAATGGTGGCATCAGCCGGGCGAAGATCGGCCTCGGCTCGCCGATCACGGTCCCGTCGCTGTCGCACGGCCGGAACTACCGGTGCACGGTCACGGCGACGAACTCGGTCGGCACGAGCGCGGCGTCGGCCCCGTCGAACCAGATCACCGTGCAGACGGTGCCCGGCCAGCCGGCGATCACCGGCGTGACACGACTGACGAACAATGCGGCCCGGGTCGCGTTCTCGAGCCCGGTCAGCAACGGCGGCGAACCGATCACCGGATACACGGCGACGTGCTCGTCGGGTGGTGGTGCGACGAAGAGCGCGTCGGGTGCAGTCTCGCCGCTCACGGTCTCGAGCCTCACGAACGGCGCGTCGTACACGTGCACCGTTCTCGCGACCAACGCGGTCGGAGACGGCTCGGCGTCCAGCTCGTCGGCTCCGTTCACCGCGGCGACGACGCCCGGCAAGCCGGCGATCACCGGCGTGACGCGCCTGCCCAGCAACGCGGCGAGCGTCGCGTTCGCCGCCATCAACAACGGTGGCAGCGCGATCACCGGTTACACCGTGTCGTGCACGTCGAGCACGGCCGGCGCCGTGATTCCGTCGCCCGTTGCAGGTGTGTCCTCGCCGATCACGGTCAGCGGGCTCACCAACGGAGCTGCGTACACCTGCACCGTGGTCGCAACCAACGCCTTCGGCGACAGCGATCCGTCGGACGCGTCGAGCTCGTTCGTCGCGGCGACGGTGCCCAGTGCCCCGACGACCGCACGTGTCACCCACACCCGGGGGACGACGTCGGCATCGGTGATCTTCACGGCACCGGCCGGCAATGGCGGCAGTGCGATCATTCGCTACAACGTGTCGTGCGCCTACCCCGGACTCGTGACTCCGCGTACCGCGATCGGTGCCGGGACGACGATCCTCGTCACGGGCCTGGTCGTCGGCAAGGTGTACACGTGCACGGTGACGGCGACGAACGCCGTCGGCACGGGCGCCGCGAGCGCGGCGGTGGTGTTCACCGCCTGATCGATCGACAGTGTTCCCGGGCCAGGCAGCGAAGATCGCCCCGGCCCGGGAGCCGGTACCGTTCGCCGATTGCCGTGCGGCACCCTCGCTACACTCCATCTTCGGGCCTCCGTAGCTCAGCCGGATAGAGCAAGTCACTTCTAATGACGAGGTCGCAGGTTCGAGTCCTGCCGGGGGCGCTGTTGTCGATACGACAACGTCTGTCCTGGTGAGACCGGATAGTTGTTTGGCTCGCGCGAAACGCCCAACGAGTCGCTTTCGAACCCACTCCCCATGTCGGCAACGCGCAGCGAGCTGGGTGAGCGCAGAGGGGGTCGGTCAGCGCCTCGGAAATGAGTACGCGAAGCAGCTCGGCCATGGGCACGTCGAGCTCTGCCGAGCGCACCTTGAGCGGCCGATGACGTCGTTGGCGAGGTCCAGTGTCAGCCGCTTCAACGGCACGCTCGGAATGCCGTCGGCACGGCGCGTGCGTCCCGGTGGCAGTTCGTCCGGTCGGTATGTCCGCGACTGTTCCAACGTTCGTGCTCGCGGCCGCGCCGGAGGTTCGGGTCGGTGAGCGCAGTCTCCCAACGCGTTACCTGGATGACCTCGTCCTGCGAGGGACGACGAACGGCATCGCCCGCGACGCGCGAGTGTCGTCCTGAGCACGGTCGGTACCATCGCGGCGATGTCCGACCGCGGCCTGGTGGCGTTCATTCCGAGCCCGTCGCACGGCATCGTCCACGTTGGCCCGATCCCGTTGCACGCATATGGGCTCATGCTCGCGCTCGGCGTCCTCGCCGCGTGGCGGATCGCCGAACGGCGCTGGGTGAGGCAAGGGCACGACGCGCGCGATCTCGCTGCGATCGCGGTACCGGTCGTCATCGGCGGGGTCGTCGGCGCACGGCTCTACCACCTCTTCACTGGCTACAACTGGACGCGCGGTGGGCTGGTCGGCACGGTCGAAATCTGGACCGGCGGGCTGTCGATCTGGGGCGCAGTCGGAGGCGGCACCGCCATGTTGGTCGTGCTCGCGCGTCGCCGGCACCTCGACCTGTACTCGCTACTCGACGCGCTCGCGCCCGGCGTCGTCGTCGCGCAAGCCATCGGCCGGTTCGGGAACTACTTCAACCAGGAGCTGTTCGGCCGGCCGACGACGTTGCCGTGGGGTCTGCGCATCGACCTCGCCCACCGACCGCTCGGCTACGCGCAGTACACGACTTTCCATCCGACATTCCTTTACGAATCGCTGTGGTGTGTCGGCGTCTATTTGGCGATTGTCATCTCCGAACGCCGCGTCGGATTGCGACGTGGTCAGGCATTCGCGCTGTACGTCTGCCTCTACACGCTCGGCCGCACCTGGTTCGAGGCGCTACGTATCGACAAAGCC
>DATMUX010000350.1:0-5606 GCA_035563695.1 Acidimicrobiia bacterium | reverse complement strand
GGTCAGCGCTTGCTCACGAGTTTCGACGGCAGCCGGACCGATCCGGCCGACGCCGCCAGGGCCACCGCCCCGCAGGTCGCGAACGCGATCGCGAGCGCGGAGCCTTGTTCCCATCCGAGCGCGGTACCGCTCGCGATGATCGCTCCGGCGACGCCGGTGCCCAACGCGATGCCCAGCGTGTCGCAGAGCTGGAGCGAAGCGGTCGCGGTTCCTTCACCGCCGCCGGGAGCCTCAGCGAGGACGACGAGCGAGAGCGGCGCGTAGGACACGCCCATCCCCAAGCCGGCGATTCCCCAGGCGAGGACCCCGGCCGCGACGGGCACCGCGAGCGTGGCCGTGACGATCATCCCCGCGATGCCGGCCGCGATCAGCAAGAAGCCGGTGCGCGCGAACGCGCGCGGTCCCGTGCGGCGGACGCGTCGTTCCTGGATCCACGCGCCCGCGGTCCACGTCAACGTCGCGGCCGTGAGAGCGATGCCGGCCACGGTGGCGCTGACGTGGTGCACCGACGTCAGCGTGAGCGAGACGAACGCGTCCGTCCCGAAGAATGCGAACGTGGCGAGGCCGCGGAGCCCGACCGCGGCGGGGAGCGGCCCGCGGAGCCGCAGCGTCCCGCGGGGCATGAGCCGCAGGAACGCGCGTGCGCCGAGCACCCCGCCCGCGATGACGAGCGGCGGCGCGGCGAGCGGCGACCGCGACGACACGCCCGCGAGTACCAGCCCTGCTCCGGCGGCGAGGACGACCGCATCGCGCCGGCGGTCCGGCGGCTCGGCGCCGCCCGGTGAGCCGAGCCGCACGAGCGCGGGCGTGGTCGTCGTGCCCGCCAGCACGACGAGGGGGAGCAGGCCGAGGAACACCCAGCGCCAGCTCCACGCGTCGGCGACCGCCCCACTGATCGCGGGGCCGATGACGCCGGGGAGCACCCAGGCCGTGGAGATCACCGCGAACATCCGGGGCTGCAACGCGGCGGGATAGGCCCGACCGATCGCGACGTACGCGACCGCCGGGATCGCGCCGGCGCCGACGCCCTGCACGGCGCGCGCGCCGACGAGCAGCGCGGTGCTCGGCGCGAGCCCGCCCCCGAGCAAGCCGAGCGCGAACAGGGCCAGGCCGCCGACGAAAGGCCGCGCCGGGCCGCGCCGGTCAGCCGCGAAACCCGCCGCGACGACGCCGACGAGGCTGCCGAGGAAGAAGGCGCTGAACACCCAGCCGTACAGCTCGAGGCCGCCGAGGTCGCGATTGACGACGGGCATGATCGTGGCGATCGCAAGGCCTTCGAAGCCGACGAGCGTGATCGTGAGGACCAGGCCGGTCGTGAGCGCGCGCCGGCCCGGCGCGAAGACCCCGGTGGGGGCGGTCGCGGCGCCGGTCGTCATCAGCTCATCCTGGACCACCGGCCTGCAGTTACGCAAGTACCATCTTGTGAAAATAGTCGCGGGGCGGTGCCGGGCAGGGCGCGCGCCCGCGTGGGACACTCGGCGCAGACGCCCGCTCACCCCGGCCGACGGGACCGGGGCGGACGTGGGGGAACGAGGGAGAGATCAACGTGTCCGGAGTCATGCTCATCGTGGTGCTCGTGGTCGCCGCGTTCGTGGTGCTGTGCGCGCTGAGATCGGTCATCGTGATCGGTCCGACCGAGGTCGGCCTCGTCCAGAAGCGCTTCTCGCTGCGGAAGTTGCCCGACGACAACCCGATCGCGTTCCGCGGGGAAGCCGGATACCAGGCCCAGCTGCTCACGCCCGGCCTGCGGTTCAAGCTGTGGCCCCAGTTCGGCGTGAAGAAGTACCCGTGGGTGCAGGTTCCCGCGGGCGAGATCGGCGTGGTCATCGCCCAGGTCGGCGCGGCGTTGCCGATCGGTGCGAAGAGCGCGGGCTACGACCCCGCGTTCGGGAACTTCGCCAACCTCGACACGTTCGTGGGCGGCGGCGGCCAAAAGGGCGTGCAGCGACCGGTGCTCACCCCGGGAACCCTGTTGCCGATCCATCCGGTCGCCTTCTTGGTCGTCACGTCGCGCAAGGTCTACGGGTTGCCCGTGTCGCCCGACATCGCGGAGCGGGCGCGCGCGACGGGCGGCGTGTTGCGGCCGGAGTCGTTCGGGCTCTCGCCCGAGCAGCTGCAGGTCGTCGTGATCGCGCCGCGCGGCCCGCAGGACATGATCGGCATCGTCACGACGCTCGAGGGCGGACCGCTGCCGTCGGGCGACATCGCCAGTCGCCTCGGCGGCTTCAGCGACATCGCGGGCATGGAGGAGGTCGAGGGAACGCAGGACAGCGCGATCATCGAGACCCTTCTCGGCGCCAAGAACGACCTCCACAACAACTACCAGGACTTCCAGGCGTTCCTGCACGCGGGCGGTCACATCGGGTTGCAGCACGACCCGCTGTTGTACGGCGCGTACCTGCTGAACCCGTTCCTGGTGCGCGTCGAGATGGTGCCGATGCTCGTCGTGAACCAGGGCGAGGTCGCGGTGATCAAGGCGTACGTCGGCCTGCCGACGCTCGACACGTCGGGCGCGGAGTTCAAGTTCGGCTCGATCGTGCGTCCGGGCCACCGTGGCATCTGGGCCGAGCCGCTGCGCACCGGGAAGTATCCGATCAACCCGCGCGTGTACGCGGCGGAGATCGTGCCGACGTCGATCCTCACGCTCAACTGGGCGGAAGCGGTGTCGACGGCCCACAACCTCGACGCGCACCTGTCGCCGATCGAGGCGAAGAGCCGCGAAGGTTTCGTGTTCCGCATCGATCTGCAGGTGCAGATCCACGTGCCCGACACGCGTGCACCGAAGGTGATCTCCATGGTCGGAACCATGCAGAACCTCGTGAACGAGGTGCTGCAGGCCGCCGTGGGCAACCACTTCCGCAACACGTTGCAGAGCCTGGAGGCGGTTCGCTTCATCGAGACCCGCCAAGAGGTGCAGCAAAGCGCGTTCCAGGCGATCACGACGTACCTCGCCGCGTACGACGTCGAGACGCGCGGCGTCTACATCCAAGACGTCGACTTCCCCAACGAGCTGGTCGAGGTGCTCACGAAGCGGGAGATCGCCAACCAGGAGAAGGCGACGTACGCCGAGCAGCAGCGGGCCGAGGTCGTGCGTATCGAGGTCGAGAAGGCCAAGGGCACGGCCGACATGCAGGCGCAGCTCGCGCAGTCGGCGGTCGGCATCGAGATCAAGAACAACGAGGCCGAGGCCCGGCAGGCGCAGGCGCGGGGTGAGGCGGCATATGTCGAGATGACGGGCAAGGCCGAGGCGGCCAAGACGGAGGCGATCGGTCTGGCCGAGGCCAAGGCGACCGAGGCCCTCGGTCTCGCCCGGGCCGCGGGCTTCCGCGAGCAGACGCAGGCGTTGGGTCAGACCGCGACGGCGCTCGTCGCCGTCGCCAACGCCGTCGCCGAGGGCAAGATCACGGTCGTGCCCGAGGTGCTGGTCGCGGGCGGCGGCGGTGCCATCGAGGGGCTCGCGGCGACACTGATGCGCACGCTCGGCACGAACGGGCATGCCGGCAACGGCTCGCCCAAGCCCGAGCCGAAGCCCGTGGAGGCGGCGCCGGCGCCCGACCCGACGCAGTAGACCCGCGGACGGCGGTTCGGGCTAGCGGGGCACCTCGCGCCAGGCGACGCCCTTGTCGGGTCGGGGCTCGCCCGGGAGGCCGAGGACCCGTTCGCCGATGATGTTCATCATGACCTCGTCGGAGCCTCCGGCGATGTGGCCGGCCGGAGAGCCGAGCAGCGGCTGCGCGTGCTGTACCTCTCCCGCAACGGCCCCGGGTCCGGCGAGCGAGACGGTCAGCTCACCGGCGCGGGTCAGGATGCGCGCGCCGAAGAGCTTCCCGATCGAGCCTTCCGGTCCGGGCACGCGTCCTTGCGACGCCGCGGTCAACGTCCGCATCGCCAGGAACTTCTGGATGCGCGTGCGCGTGTACAGGTCGGCGAGCTGTTGGCGGACGACCGCGTCGCGGTGCAGTCCGCGCCGCTGCGCGAGATCGATGATCTCGTGCACGCCGCCGCGGCCGCGCCCGCCGCCCGAGCCGATGGCGACGCGTTCGTTCATCAACGTGGTGATCGCGACCGACCAGCCTTCGTTCACGTCACCGAGCAGCTGTTCATGGGGCACGCGCACGTTGTCGAAGAACACTTCGTTGAATCCGGTGCCACCGTTCATCTGCTTGAGCGGCTTGATCGTGATCCCGGACGCCTTCATGTCGACGATGAACGCGGTGATGCCCTTGTGCTTCTCGGCATCGGGATTCGTGCGGCAGATGATCTCCCCGAAGTCGGAGTATTGCGCGCCCGACGTCCACACCTTCTGGCCGTTGAGCACCCATTCGTCGCCGTCGCGCGTCGCGGTCGTCGCGAGCGACGCGACGTCGGAACCGGCACCGGGCTCGCTGAACAGCTGGCACCAGATCTCCTCGCCGCGCAACAGCTTCGTGAGGTAGCGCGTCTTCTGCGGTTCGGTGCCGACCGCGCGCAACGTCGGCGCGATCATGCCGAGCCCGATGATGAACGCCTCGTTCGGGACCGAGAAGCGTGCCTCTTCCTGGCCGAAGATGATCTGTTGCATCGAGGTGCCGTTGCGACCGCCGTATTCGGGCTCCCACGTGAGGCGCGCGAAGCCGGCGTCGAACTTCGCGGCCTGCCAGCGCTTGGCGCGCTCGAGGTAGTCGCCGCCGCCGATCTCCAAATCGTGCTCGGGCGGCGGCCCTGCGACCCC
Organism: Acidimicrobiia bacterium; assembly: GCA_035563695.1. Lineage (GTDB taxonomy): Bacteria > Actinomycetota > Acidimicrobiia > IMCC26256 > PALSA-610 > DATMUX01. Next base: position 895 of record DATMUX010000350.1, on the reverse strand, counting down.
GGGTGCATGCTCCGCGAGCCACGTGCGGCACTCGTCCCGCCAGGCGGCTTCTTCGGGCGTGTCGTTGAAGTCCATCAGGTCCCTTCCGGTGGCGCGGGAGGCGCCGTTGGTGCGGGTCGCGCCCCGCGCGGTGCCCACAGCGCGCCGGCGATGCCGACGACCAGGCCGAGGACGGGCAGGAGCGTCACCAGGATGCTGTCGAGGTGGATGACGTGGAATCCCAACAAGATGATCGAGAGCGAGAGCCCGAAGAAGAAACCTGAGACCGCGCCGAGCAACCAGCGTTTGCGCATCTCACACTCCCTTCGGCCTGAACGAGACCCACAGCCCGACACCGCTGATGATGAACACGACGAACGTGCCGATGACGACGGGGTTCGAAACGCCACCGCCCTCGATCCGTACGACGACGGAGCCCAAGCACGTCTTGCCGTGCTCCGTATGGTCGCCGGAGACGGGGATGTCGACGCCCGCGAGCACCGACGGCAGGTCGTAGTGGTAGACGCCGCTGTTCTCGTAGCTGTCGCTCTCCTTCGTCCACGAGCCGAGCGTCCGCTCCGGAATGGGCCACGGCAACTTGACGACGACTTTGCCGTCGATCGCGCGCGTTCCGGAACCGGGGATCGACCCCTTCCAGTGCACGTCGCCCGTGCGCGGGATCGTCGCCGCGTTCACCTTGGCCGCGTCGTAGGTCACGCCGTTGAGCGTGCCCGACGCACTGCATGGTGGTTCGAGGTTCGCGTCGGCGCGGGCGGCCGTGAGCAACGGCGCGGCGAGCACGAACAACGCGGCCACGCCCAGACGGAGAGCTCTCATCTCGTCCCCCTTCCCGCCCGGCGGGGAGGCTACGGAAGGGCCGGCGAGCGGTCAACGGTATGGCCGTCAAGAGATCGGA
>DATMUX010000349.1:0-4882 GCA_035563695.1 Acidimicrobiia bacterium | reverse complement strand
CGCTCGACGTCGGCGCGCGCGTCACGGGCCCCGCGATCGTCGAGCAGTTCGACGCCACCACGGTGATCCCGCCGGGGTGGCGCGCGCGGGTCGATCCGCGCCGCAATCTGATCCTGCAAAAGGACGCGTGACCAATGGACCCGATCACCATCCAGGTCCTGCGCAACAAGATCGCGAGCCTGGTCGACGAGATGCACTATCATTTCTATCGCTCGGGCTATTCGACCATCATCCGCGAGTCGCGCGACTTCAGCTGCGTCATCCTCGACCGCACCGGCCGGCTGATCGTGGCGCCGCCGATGTTCTTCCATGCGCCGGTCTATCGGCATCTGGTCGGCCGCATCCTCGCGACGCATGGGGCGAACGGCGGCATCGCGGAGGGCGACGTGTTCGTCGCGAACCACCCCTACGAGGGCGGGCTGCCGCACGTCTCCGACATGGCCTTCGTGGCGCCGGTGTTTGCCGACGGCGCGATCGTCGCGTTCGCGGGCTCGATCGCCCACAAGGCCGACGTCGGCGGCGCGGTCGCAGGCTCGACCTCGGCCAACGCGACCGAGCTTTTTCACGAGGGCCTGTTGATCCCGCCGATCAAGATCGTCGCAGCCGGCCGCGCGCAGCGCGACATCGAGCGCATCATCCTCAACAACAGCCGCCAGCCCGCGCTGGTGCGCGGCGACATGCAGGCGCAGATCGCCGTCACCCAGATGGGCGCGGCGCGGGTGAAGGAGTTTTGCACCCGCTTCGGCGCCGCGACGGTGACCGGCGCGTTCGTGTCCGGCCAACGACCGATCGAACTCGACCTCGGCCGTCCGGCCAAAGCGGGCACGACGCCCGATTTCACGGTCTCGTTCTCCGACAGCGGGGGTGTCAATCACTCTGTCACGGGCACCGCGACTTTCGACACCACGAACCAGATCGCCGCATTCACGCCCTCGACGTCATGGGACGTCGGACAGTTCTCTGCGAATGGCATGACCTATTCGCCCTATACGGCCATCGTTAGTGCCAAGGATCCGAACGGGAAGACGTTCACGATGTCGTGGGCATTTTCGCTCGCGCAGCCGATGCTCTTCGCTCCCCGTGTACCCGTCGCGCCGTCGCCGCGGCGAACCGCCTCAGCGATTCTCAGCCCGACTGACATGAGTTTGCTCGGCGCGTCGGCAGCCGGATCTCAGGTGCTCGTCACGGGCCTCGACAATCCATTCGCCCCACAGTGCCTCGTCGTCTGGGACGCACGTGCGCATACGACCTTCGACCCGCTCCGTCTGACGAGCGCAGCCACTCTCGACAAGAACGGGCCCGCCGCAGCGATCTCCGCCGATGGGCGCCATGTCGGGTTCGTCGCAACCGTCACCGTTCCAAGCGGCGAACTCTCGATCCAAGTGAACGAACTGTTCCTTTACAATCGTGATGTAGCCGGTACGGGGTCTCTCGACGTCCCTGGCAATCGTTCGCTCACGGCTTTGACAGAAAGCCCCGCGCCGATTTCCACCGGCAACTTCGGTGGTTTGGCGCTCTCGCGCGACGCGAGTGTCGTCGCGTACGCGGCGAAGGACGCGCGGACCATCTCCCAACTCTTCGTGCTCGACTTCAATCCGCCACCACCGCCGGCTGCCCAGAGGTTTGCTCCCGCCCCGTTGCCGGTGCAGATCACAAACGGTGACGGGGACAGCTTCGCTCCATCGCTTTCGTTGGGTGGACGCTACGTGTCATTCGTGTCGGCCGCGACCGACCTCATCGCCGGACTCGACCTCGCAGCACGCGGTTTTTGTAGCGAAACCGACGACACGCAGCAGTGCAACGTCTACGAAGCTGACTGGATCGGAGTCGGGGGTCGCCCGCAGATCGAACTGGTCTCCGACGGCGAATCGAACGGCACGCAGGCGAGGAGCGGTGCACCTGTGACGCCGCCGACACCGGACGCCGACAGCGGTAACGGCAGCGGTAACGGAAGCACACCTGTCGTCTCCGGCGACGGGCGGCTCGTGGCGTTCGACTCGAGTGCCGCCAACCTGCTGAGCAACGGCCCCGAGTGCGATGTCCCGCCGTGCGACCCGGCCGCGCTCGACCACGACCCTGACGTGTTCGTCCATACGACCTTGCCGGGCCTCGTCGGCGCGCCGAACCCGCTCGACCTCGGATCGGCGAAGATCGGCAAGCAGACGCCGCCGCGCGTCGCGACCTTCACGCACACCGGCTTCGGTGCCCTCACGGCGACGTCGGTCGACATCACCGGTACCGACAAGGACGAGTTCGTCGTCACCGCGCAGACCTGCGTCGTGCCGGGCACGACGCTCAACGCGAACGACACCTGCGGCGTATCGGTCGTGTTCAAACCCAAGCGATCCGGCCCGGCCAACGCGCTGCTCGAGGTCCATCACAACGGCGCGGGCGGCGTGAGCACGGTCCGGCTCGTCGGCGGCGGGGTCACATTGCTGTCCGTGTTCACGCTCACGCCCGACACGCTCGACTTCGGGACGCAGATCCTGACCGTCCCGACCGCCACGCCGAAGGCCGTCACGATCACGAATACCGGTGAGACGCCGCTCGTCATCACCGCACCCGGCCAGGTGGGCGACTTCGCGATCACCAACACGTGTCCCGGCGCGGGATTGGCCGCGGGCAAGAGCTGCACGATCAACGTCGTGTTCCGGCCGACCAACGTCGGCACGCGCAACACGGTGCTGGCCATCGTCGCGACACCAACCAACGGAGCGCCGCCGCAGCCCGCGATGATCACGCTGCTCGGCAACGCGCCGCTGCCGTCGGTCTCGTTGAGCCCGGGCATCGGCCACCCGCGCGAAGTCGTGCAGGCGCTCGGACAGAACTGGCCGCCGGGCACGACGGTCGTGCTGACATGGAGCGACGGCCCGGGCATCGCGTCGTCGGCAGTCTCCGTGCCCGCGAGCAAGACGACGCCGAACGTCAACCAGTTCGCGCCGTCCGACACGGTGCTCGTGTTCCCCCGCGCCCAGGTCGGTACGCACCTCCTGATCGCCGTCGACCCGACTTCGGGCGTGAACATGACGAACCCCTCGGCGCCGTATACGCCGTTGGTGGCGGGGTCTCCCCCGCTCCTCAACGTTCCGGGACCGGGCGTTGCGGTGGCGTTGCCGCTCCCGTTCCTGGTGCAGTCGCCGACGGTGAACGGCACGCTCGACTTCGTCGTGCGCAACGGTTGACGATCCGGTCGGTCACGCCGGCCGGTTCACGTTGACGGACCGACGGCGGCGGACCAACATAAGGCGCCTTGCCGGACGCCGAGCGCGGGGGTGCCGATGACACAGCGAGTTCGTGTGAGCGTGCATGCCCGCGACCCCGTCTCGCGTGCGGGTGTGCTCGCGGAGCTGCGCCCGCGATCGGAGATCGATCTGGTCGACGGCGACAACGAGGTCGACGTCGCGGTCGTGGTCGCGGATCGTCTCGATCCCGAGTGCGAGCGCATCATCCGTGCCGTGCGCCGTGGTTCGAGCGCGCGAGTCGTGGCGGTGATCGCCGACCTCGAGGGTCCCGCCGTTCTGGCGACCATCGAGGCCGGCGCGAGCGGCTTGATCCGCCGCGAGGACGCCGACGCGGAACGTCTCATCCGGGTCATCACCGCGACCGCGCGCGGCGACGGGTCGGTGCCGCCCGATCTGCTCGGCCGGCTGTTCAGCCAGCTCGGGCGGCTGCAGCATCACGTGCTCACCCCGCGGGGACTCACCATCGCGGGATTGACCGAGCGCGAGATCGAGGTGCTCCGTCTCGTCGCCGATGGATTCGATACGGCCGAGATCGCGAAGAAGCTCGCCTACTCGGAGCGAACGATCAAGAACGTCCTGCACGACGTGGTGTCGCGCTTCGGGCTGCGCAACCGCACGCACGCCGTCGCCTACGCGCTGCGCGAAGGCTTCATCTAACCCCCCACCCCTCCGCAACCTTGCGTGACTCATCCACCCACACGGTGGTTGCGCCACGCAAGCTCGCGTAAGGGGGGCGCTACTTCTTCTGGAAGAACGTGAGCTCGGTGATCGCGACCTGATTCACGCCCTGCAGCGCCGGGTACTGCTTGGTGATGAAGATCTGGATCGTGTGCAGCGGTCGCCTCGCGGAGCCGTGACCGTTCTTGACGGTGTAGGTCTTCGGGTCGGGGCTGTCCTGGACGTTGACGTCGGCCGTCTGGCCGGTCTCGACGAACACGAGGTGCAGTTGCTCGACGCGGTTCGTCGCGGAGTAGTTGTCGCTGGACCCGTTGCGCAGGATGAGCTTGTCGATGTTGACCGCGTCGGCGTACTTCACGACGAGGTGCGGCTGCGTGTCGCCCGGACCCGCCTCCCAGTAGGTGTTCGAGAATCCGTCGAACGCCATCTTCGGCGGGTGGGCCGCTTCGGAGCTGCTCGCAAGGGGGATCGCAAACGGATGCAAGGTCGCGAACTGCGGTGTGATCTTGCGTTCGATGCTCTGCTTCCACGACGACAACCGGTCGGTGACGGAGGTGCGCAGCGGGGGGAACACGACCATCGCCAGCGCACCGATGATGAGCACGGCCGGGATCACCTTCTTCAGCGGTGCGAAGAGGCGCGCGAGCGAGAAGCCCTTGCGCGCCGACTTGTTCCCGCCGACGCCCGGGCGCTCGCCCGCGGCGAGCGTCTTGGGCTTGCGGTGCGGAATGATCTTCTTCCACCACGGCGTCTTCGCGACCTTCGCCGTCTCGAGGCTGTTGCCGCAGCGCGCGCAGAACTTGCGCGACGGTGAGTTGCCTTCGCCGCACTGACCGCAGATGAGGTCGCCGGGGCGAAGCTTGTGTGTGGGCTTCGTCTTGTCCTTGACGACCGGCGGCTTCTTCCGGGCCGCCTGCGGTGCCATTGAGCCGGGTTCGGCCGGTGGGGCGTCCTTGGGCGGG
>DATMUX010000348.1:0-14982 GCA_035563695.1 Acidimicrobiia bacterium | reverse complement strand
TACCCGGTCAACCCCTCGTCGGTATCGGTCGCCGGTGTGCGCGCGTACCCGACCGTGCTCGACGTGCCCGACGCGGTCGACGTCGCGATCATCGTCGTGCCCGCGGCGCTCGTGCGCGGCATCGTCGAGCAGTGCGCGCAGAAGCACGTGCACGGGCTCGTGATCATCAGCGCGGGATTCGCGGAGGTCGGTGCCGACGGCGCAGCCGCGCAACGCGAGATCGTCGAGCTGGCCCGCCGCAATGGCATGCGCGTGATCGGACCGAACTGTCTCGGTGTGGTGAACACCGCGCCCGAGGTCCGCATGAACGCCACCTTCGCACCGGCGCCGCCGGTGCCCGGACACGTGGGGTTCCTGTCGCAGTCGGGTGGCCTGGGCATCGAGCTCATGGCCCGCGCCGGCGCGCTGGGCATCGGCATCTCGGAGTTCGTGTCGGTCGGGAACAAGGGCGACGTCAGCGGCAACGACTTGTTGCAGCACTGGGAGAACGATCCGAACACCTCGGTGATCCTCTTCTACCTCGAGTCGTTCGGGAACCCGCGCAAGTTCGCGCGGCTGACGCGCCGGATCGCGCGCCACAAGCCGATCGTCGCCGTGAAGAGCGGCCGCACCAAGGCCGGGAGCCGGGCCGCGTCGTCGCACACCGCCGCGCTGGCATCGCCCGACGTCGCGGTCGACGCGCTGTTCCGCCAGACGGGCGTGATCCGGGTCGACACCCTCGAGGAGCTCCTCGACACCGCGCAGGTACTGTCGAGCCAGCCGTTGCCGGCCGGGCGCAGCGTGGCCATCGTCTCGAACGCGGGCGGGCCCGGCATCCTCGCGGCCGACGCGTGTGCCGGCGCCGGGCTCGACGTGCGCGAGCTCGCGCCTGCGACGCAGGCCGCGCTGCGCGAGTTCGTGGCGCCCGACGCGTCGGTACGCAACCCGATCGATCTCGTCGCGGCCGCGACAGCCGAGCAGTTCGAGCGGGCGCTGCGCGTCGTCATCGCCGACGACGCGGTCGACGCCGTGCTGGCGATCTTCGTGCCGCCGTTGGTGACGCGCGCCGAGGACGTCGCGCGCGCGATCGCGACGGCCGCGCGCGACGCCGGTGCCAAACCGGTGATCGCGTGCTTCCTCGGCCGCGAGGGCGTGCCCGACGAGCTGCGCGGCGACCACGAACAGCGCACCATCCCCTCGTTCGCGTTCCCCGAGGCCGCGGCGCGCGCCCTCGGCCGCGTCGCCGACCTCGGTGACTGGCGCCGCCAGCCCGAAGGGAGCGAACCCGAGCTGAAGGACGTCGACGCCGACGGGGCGCGTGCCCTCGTGCACGCCCGGCTCGCCGAACATCCCGACGGTTTGTGGCTCGACCTCCCCGACGCCACGGAGCTGCTGCAGTGCTTCGGCATCCCCGTCGCCGCGTCGCAGCTCGTGCAGAACGCCGACGACGCGGCGCGGGCGGCGCGCGAGCTCGGCTACCCGGTCGTGTTGAAGGCGGGCTCGCCCGAGATCGTCCACAAGAGCGACGTCGGCGGCGTCGTGTTGGATCTCGGCGACGACGCCGCGGTGCGAACCGCGTTCGCCGACATGGACGCGCACCTCGGTGCCGCGATGGGTGGTGCGATCGTGCAGGTGACCGTGCCGCGCGGCGGGGTGGAGACGATCGTCGGCGTCACCCAGGATCCGTCGTTCGGCCCGCTCGTGCTGCTCGGCCTCGGTGGCACGACCGCCGAGCTGCTGGCCGACCGCGCGCTGCGCATCCTACCGATGACCGACGAGGACGCGGCCCGGCTCGTGCGCTCGCTGCGCGGCTCGCCGCTGCTGTTCGGGTACCGCGGCCGGCCCGCGGTCGACGTCGCCGCGCTCGAGGACCTCGTGCTGCGCGTCGGACGCCTTGCCGACGAGCTGCCCGAGGTGTCGGAGATGGACCTCAATCCCGTCGTGGTGTCGGCCGGCGGCGTCCTCGCGGTCGACGTGAAGGTCCGCTGCCGCCCGGCGCCGGAGCCCCTGCCTCCGGACCTGCGCCGCATGCGCGTCTGAGCCGCCCTTCCCGGTTTTGGAGTCACACGGTGACCGAACCCGGCGTCGAGCGACTCCAAAGCCCGTTCGGGATGGAAGCGCCGCGACCTATGGTATTGGATCTGATACCATACGACGATGTTGGACGCGGCTGCCCTCATCCGCCGGGCCCGCACGGAGGCCGGACTCAGCTTGCGCGCCCTCGCGCGGCGCGCGCGCACATCGCACTCGACACTCGCCGCCTACGAGGCCGGCCGAGTGACACCCACCGTCGACACCCTCGAGCGCATCACGCGCGCCGCGGGATTCACGCTCGCGGCGCGCCTCACGCCCCAGGTCGCGTCCGAGGACGAGAGGGCTCGCGAGCTGCGTGATGCCCTCGAGCTGGCGGAGCAGTTCCCGGCCCGGCACCGGCGCCGCATCGAGTACCCGCGCTTCGGCCCGCGATGACGCCAAAGCCCGCATCGATCGTCGACAAGATCGTCGCGATCCACACCGCTCTCGACGATGCGCGCCTTCCCCACGCCTTCGGTGGCGCGCTCGCGCTCGCGTGGTGCACGCAGCGGGCGCGGGGCACGGTCGATATCGACCTCAACGTGTTCGTCCCGGCGGCACGCTCGGGTGAGCTGTTCGAAGCGCTGCCCCCGGCCGTGACCCGAACGGCCGACGACCTCGAGCGGTGCGTCCGCAACGGCCAGGTCCGGCTCTGGTGGGACGGCACGCCGATCGACCTCTTCACGAGCACCACCGAATTTCACGACGCGGCCGCGGGACGTGCGGTGACGCACGAGTTCGCGTCCACGACGATGCCCTTCCTGTCGTGCGCCGACCTGGCCGTCTTCAAGGCGTTCTTCAACCGCTCGCGGGACTGGGCCGACATCGAGGACATGGTCGACGCCGGCGTCCTCGACGGCGACCTGCCCCTCGGCGTGCTCGTGCGCTATCTGGGAACACACGACGAACGGGTGGAGCGTTTTCGGGCAATGTTCACGAGTACGTGAGGCCGGCGCGCCACGCCCGCCCGGTACCGTGGGACCGTTATGACCACGGCGCCGGTCGCCACCTGTTACCGCCATCCCGACCGCGAGACCGGCCGGAGGTGCACGCGCTGCGGGCGGCCCGCGTGCCCCGAGTGCCTGCGCGACGCGTCCGTCGGCGCGCAGTGCGTCGAATGCGTGCAGGCGGCCGCGCCGTCACGCGCCGAGCGGGTCCGCCGTACCTGGCGGGGCGAGCGCGCACCGGCGACCAAGGTGATCATCGGCATCAACGTCGCGATGTTCCTCATCATCGCGGCGCGCGACGGCCGGGTCGACGGCATGGGGTCCACCTCGGCGTCGCTCGCCTTGTTCGGCCCGGCGGTGCACAGCGGCGACTGGTACCGCCTGTTCACCAGCTCGGTGGTGCACTACGGCTTCCTGCACCTGTTCTTCAACATGATGGTGCTGTGGCTCGTCGGGTCGCTGCTGGAGCCGGGGTCGGGGCCGTTGCGGTTCAGCCTGATCTACGTCGTTTCGGTGCTGTCGGGCGCGGCCGGCGCACTGATCCTGTCGCCGCACGCGCTCACGGGCGGAGCCTCCGGCGGCGTGTTCGGTGTCGCGGCCGCGGCCACGATCGTGATGTATCGCCAGGGCGTGCGCTTTTGGGACACCGGGTTCGGTCCGTTGATCATCATCAACCTCGTACTGAACCTGTTCATGACCAACGTTTCGATCGGCGGTCACATCGGCGGCATCATCGGCGGCGTGCTCGCGACCGAGGCGATGCTGCAGGCGCGCAAGGCCAACCAGCCGGTACTCGGCCTCGCCGGCGCGGCGTTCGTCGGTGCCGGCGCGTTCCTGATCTGCCTGGCGGTCGCGGGCGCGTAGGCGAGCACCGCTCAGGCCGCAGGCCGGTCAGGTGGCGGGAACGAGCTCGACCGCGCCGGTGTCGTCGTCCTCGACGAGGCGGAACCCGCACTGCTGCGCGAGCTCGGCGCGGCCCTCCCACGGGCCGGTCGCGAGCACCTCGTCACCCTCGGCGAGCGTCACGCGCCCGCGTGGCCGGTAGAGGTATCGGCCGCCGCGCTTGATCGCGAGGAGGTGGAAGCCGGTGTCGTCGCCGATCTGCGTTCCGGTGAGCTCGGATCCCGCGAGCGCGCTGCCCCGCGCGATCGGGAACTGCACGACGACCTCGTCGGCCTCGCCGAGCGCGACGGCCAGGACCGGGTGCATCTCCTCTTCCTGCTCGACGAGCCACACGAGCTGTTGCGCGGCGTCGCCGATCTCCTCGGCGGCGCCCCCGAGATGCAACAGGCCGCGTAATCCCGACGGGTCGACGGTTTCCGCACCGGCCCGCAACACCCACAGCTCGAGCTGCTCGCGCATCTCGTCGAGCCGGTCCTCGAGCTGGGTCACCTGCGCGGCCAGACCCTGGTCGTTCAACAACAATGCGCTGTACGCGAGCCCGACCGCGGCCTCGGACACGTTCTTCATCTCGACGAGCACGTCGACCGCGCGGTCGAGATCGGAGATCGCCGGGTTCTCGTCGAGGGGTGCGATCCGCCATTCGGGGGCGCCGGCGAGCTGGCGCAGCTCGGGGATGCCCTCGCGTGCACCCCGCAGTATCAACACGTCGTCGGGCAACAGCATCTCGTCGCCGTCGGGATCGATCACCCATTCGCGCCCGCGCCGGATCCCGACGACGCGCATCCCGACCTCCATCGGCAGCTCGACGTCCTCCAGCGTGCGGTGCGCGAGCGCCGACTCGGGCCGCACGCGCACACGGTGCGACACTTCCTCGGCATCGGCGAGATCGGCGACGAGCGCCGAAGGTATACCGAGACGGTGTGTGACGATGTGCGAGATGTCGACCGCGGCGTTCCCCATGCGCTCGATCGCCGAGACCACGTGCAACACGCTCGACATCTGGACGGCTTCGTGCTTCGAGCGCGCCGCGAGCACGCACACCTCGCGCATCCCGTGGATCAGCTCGGTGAGCCGTTCCTCGAGCTCGTGCACTTCGTCCGCCATGCGCGCGTCGGCGAAGAACAGCGCTGCGTACCCGAGGTCGACCATCAACTCGGAGGTGTCCTTCGCCTCCGAGAGCATGGCCTTCAGATTTCGTGGTCGTTCGTCCATCGTCAGCCGAGCCCGAGGAGCACGATGGCCAGGATAAGCGACAGCGAGCCGAACAGGTCGAGGCTCGAGGTCACCATGGGAATTCCGTGGTTGTCGGGGTCGAGACCGAGTCGGTAGGTCGCGACGGCCGAGTAGTACCCGACGATCACCGACGCGGCCGTCGCGAGGAAGCCGGCGACCAGGCTGACGGCCAACATGTAGCCCACGCCGGGACTCCGCAGGTTCACGACGTGCGCGACCAGGCTGGACGACAGCCCGAGGAACACGAACACGGGCACCGCGTAGAAGAACACCAGCACGACGTCGTCGGCGACGCCGCGCCACGAGCCCCGGCCGTCGGCACCGAGGGTGCCGAGGTGCAGCTTCGTCGCGACCCGGGCCGACAGGATCGCGCCGAGTGACCCCGAGTCCTCGAGGAACGGCGGCACGAGCACGAGCAGCGCCGGGTACAGATTGAACGACTCGAAGCGCTTCTCGATCGTCATGCCCGCGAGGATGTCGACGATGCCCGCGAGCAACAGGATGGGCAGCGACTCGACGATGATGCGGCGCAGGATCGGCAGGCCCCGTGCGCGGTAGCCCACGACCGCGCACGCGATCGCGCCCGCGAGGCACACGATCCCGATGGCCGGCGTGACGTAGCGGTACCCGACGAGGTAGGTCGCGAGGAACAAGCTCGGCAGCGTCACCATGTCGCCCGCTGCGGTGACGATCGGTGCGGCGACGTTGTCGAGGTCGAGGTCGCGGTTCGCACAGAACGCCGCGACTGCGACCGTGAGCGCGAGCACCACGATCGACGACAGCACCGCGCCGACCACCGAGATCACCATGAAGTCGACGACCGACATCGTCGTGCCGAGGAACGCCTCCGACAGCACCTTGGCGAGCACCGCGAGCGCAGCCGAGATCGAGATCGACGACAGCATCGACGCGGCCATGTTCTGGCCGACGAGCGTGTCGGCCCGGCGCGATAGTCGGAAGGTCCCGGAGTGGATCTGGGTGCCGAGCCGGCTGCCGAGCGCGCCGAAGACGTTGCCCCGCATGCCGATCGCGGCGGGCACCAGGACGAGCAGGCCGGGGAGTTCGGCGAGCGTCCCGGTGATCGAACCGAGGGTGACACCGGCGACCAGATCGCCGCCGGAGGAGATCAGGAGCGCGACGAAGCCCGCACGGACCCCGGCGAAGTCCGCGCGGACGAGCGCGACGAAGCGCGCGCCGATTCGGCGCGGGAGGCGAGGCATTCGGACGTACTGGGAGGCTCGGTCATGGTGCGCAAACTGCCCGGCGCAGCGTCCGCCGAGCCGGCGCAGGCTACCGCGCCCCCAGCCCGACCGCCCCGCCCGGACCGCCCCCACCCCGCCACCTCCCCGCCCCGGCACATTGCGCGACGTAACCCCCGTAGAGGTGGTCAGGTCACGCAAGGTTGCGCCGAGGGCCGCGGACACGCCTGCACAGGTCACTGAGCGCGGGCATCACGGCCGGGCGGCGCCCTGCCGATACAGAGGACGTGAGCTCGACCCCGGTGCTCGATGTGGGTCAGTCGGTGCTCGTCGCCGCGCACGTCGACGACGCTCCGTGGCGCATGACGGTCGATCTTGTCCAAGAGGGTCACGTCACGCTCGCGACCCCGGACGACGAGCAGCTGCCCCGCGAGTGGCGGGAGCTCGACGAGGTGCATCTCACGTGCCTCGGGCGCTTCAGCGTGTACCTCATCCACGTGCCGGTCGTGCGCGTCGGATCGACGCGCCTCGTCATCGCCGCGCCCGACGCGACCACGCCCGTGCAGCGGCGGGCCTACGCGCGCGTCTCGAGCCCCGTGCCCGCGAGCTGCACGCTGCTGGACGCGGAGACGAACACATGGACGTCGTTCACCGCGGAGGTACGCGATCTCGGTGGCGGCGGCTGCTCGGTGCTCGCCGACGGCGCGCCACCCGAAGGTGGGACGCTCGTGATGTCGTTCGCGGTCGACGACCGGCCGCCGGTGGTGGTCGTCGGGCGCGTCTTGCCCCGCGAGGCGTTGCCGACGATCGGCAAGCCGATGACGCGCGTCGAGTTCGCCCTGATTCGCGAATCCGACCGCGACCGCATCCTGCGGTTCGTGCTGTTCACGCTCGCCAGCCGGCGCCGCAGCGAGCTGCGGAACGGGAACCCGCACTCCGCGCAAGGTTCCTGACGCCCGCGGTCGTTCGGGTCCTTCGGCCCTCCGCACGCGCGTCACGCCTGCCGCATGCTCGCAGGAGCCCCGCCCGGCGGGGCCGGCCACCGGAGATTCATGCTGAGGTCAACGAACCCTGGGGAGCGTGAGGAGCTGCGATGCTGATCGTGGCTGCGCTCGGGACGAACGCCCTGCTCCATCGGGGCGAATCGGTCGACGCCGAGACCCAGCAGCGGAACGTCAAGCTCGCGGCCGCCGCGCTGGCCGAGATCGCGCGCGACCACCGGCTCGTCGTCACGCACGGCAACGGCCCCCAGATCGGTCTGCTCGCCCTGCAGAGCGAGGCGCTGCGCGACGTGCGCACGTATCCCCTCGACGTGCTGGGAGCCCAGAGCGACGGCATGATCGGCTACCTCCTCGAACAGGAGCTGGGCAACGCTCTCCCCGACCGTTCGGTCGTATCGCTGTTGACGCAGACCGTCGTGGACGCCCTCGACCCCGCGTTCCGCACGCCGTCGAAGCCGATCGGACCCGTCTACACGAAGACGGAGGCCGAGGAGCTCGCGAAACAGCGGGGCTGGAACGTCGCGTGCAACGGCACTGACGACGAATGGCGACGGGTCGTTGCTTCGCCGGCACCGCGCTCGGTCGTCGAGCTGCCGGCAGTGCGGCTCCTGCTGGACCACGACGTCATCGTCGTGTGCGCGGGCGGTGGCGGCATCCCGGTGATCGTCGACGTGCACGGCGCGCGCCACGGCGTCGAGGCGGTCGTCGACAAGGATCTCGCCGCGGCGATGCTCGCCCGCCAGATCGCGGCCGACATGCTGCTGTTGCTCACGGACGTGTCGGCCATCGAGCTCGACCACGGTGGTCCCAATGCCCGACCCTTGCACCGCGCGACTGCCGCCGAGCTGCAGCGGCACACGTTCGCACAGGGAACGATGGCACCCAAGGTGCAGGCGGCAACCTGGTTCGCGTCGACGACCGGGCGACCCGCGGCGGTCGGCGCGCTCGGCGACGCGTCCGCGATCCTGCGCGGCGAAGCGGGCACGCAGATCGATCCGTGAGCTCCGCGATCTCGGCGGACTACAGCTCGGCCGGGAACGTCCAGCGCGTCGCCGTCGCCTGGAACAGCGTGGTCTCGTCGGCGATCTCCGCCGCGATCCAACCGAGCGCACGCTGCGGCCGCACGACGTAGACGGTGTCGACGAAATCGAGTGTGAGCGTCCAGTCGTACTTGGGTTCGTACGCGCCGATGAACGCCCGCCGCGCCGGCTCGTCGGTGACGGCCGACGCGACGCCTTCGACGATGACACACTCGTCGGCACTCTCGACGTTGACGGTGACGCGTGGGTCGTGCGCGATATTTCGCGCGTGGCGCGCGCCGGTGCTGAACTGCACGGTGCCGTCGAGCCACACGCCCCAGACCGGGCGCACGTGCGGGCGACCCGACGGGCTGATGGTGGTCACCCAGTAGTTGCGCGTCTGCACGAGCTGCTCCTCGGCCCATCGCCACGGCAGCGGCGCGGCGCCGAGGTAGCCCTCGGGCATGTCGGGCCGATCGGCGACCGGTTCCACTAGGCAGTGATGCCGTACAGCTCGGCCACGTTGTCGTGCAGGATGCGGCGGCGCGAACGCTCGCCGAGATGGCGCGCGTGCTCGGCGAGCAGCTCCTGACTGTGCGGCCACGTCGCATCACTGTGCGGGAAGTCGTTCGCCCACATCAACCGGTCGACGTTCATCAGGTCGGCGACGCGGAACGCGACCCAGTCGTCTTGGAACGTGAGGTACACGTTGTCGGCGAACCACTCGCTGGGGCGGCGCGTGAGCTCGCCGGCGGTGAGCCAGTTCCGGTGACGGTCATACCCGTGATCGGCGCGGTACATCCAGTGCGGCGCCCAGCCCGCGTCGGCTTCGACGCACACCACGCGCAGGTCGGGATGACGTTCGAACACCGCACCGAAGATCAGCGTGCCGATGATGTCCTGGTTGCCGCGGACGATGCTCATGAAGTTGTTGAGCTTCGGACCGCGCACGTGGGGCGAGAAGGGCGTGTCGCTGCGGCTCGTGAGGATGTGGAACGACGGCGGGAGGCCGATGTCGACGATGGCGTCCCACAACTCGTCGTACATCGGATCGTCGTAGTCCTTCTCGGGCGGGAGTCCCGGCAACATCACGCCCCTGAGGCCGAGCGCCTTGATCTCCTCGAGATCGCGCACGCCCTCGGCCGGCGTGCGCAACGCGGTCTGGCCGAGGCCGATCAGGCGCTGCGGCGACGTCTCGCAGAACTCGGCGATCCACCGGTTGTACGCCTGGAAGCACGCGTGCTGGTAGTCGACGTCGGGGTAGTTGCACAGCAACATGCCGACCGACGGGTAGATCACCTCGGCAACGACCCCGTCGGTGTCCTGATCGGCAAGGCGCGCGACCGGGTCGTAGCCGCCGCGCCACAGATCCTCCCAACGCTTGCCGCTGTCGAGACGCACCTCTTCGGTCGGGCGTCCCGCGGCCGCAACCAACCAGAACGGAACGAGACTCTTGCCGTTGTCGATCAGCATCACGTCGCCCAATTGGTCGTGATGGTGCAGACGCGGTGCGCGATCTTTGAAGGTCGGGTCGATCCGATCGAGGTATGTGCCCGGCGGTTCCGTCACGTGCGAATCGGCGGAGATGCAAGGACCGAGCGTCGTCGTCATGGAACCGATTCTGCCCGATCGCCGGTAGCCTGGACAGGCCGCCGACGACCAACCCCCAGCGAGGTCATGCGCGCCCCGATCCCGAAGGCCATCGCCGCGTTCCTCGCCGTCTCCGTCGTGCTCGCGTTGCCGGCGACGGCGGGTGCGCCGATCGCGCTCGGCGATACCGGTCGGGTCACCGTGCTCCACGTCGCGTCGGCCGACACCGACGTCCCGATTCGCGACGTGTGGGTGTATCGCCCTCCGGTTCCCGACTCGGCAGCCCTCCCCGTCGTTTACTTCCTCCACGGCCTGCCGGGGCAGGCCTCCGACCTGTTCGAGGCGGGCGGCGCCGCGGCTCTCGACGCGCTGTTCACCTCGGGCGTGCCGCCGTTCGTCCTCGCCGCGCCGACCGGTTCGGGGAACGCCCACGGCGACACCGAGTGGGCCGACTCCGTCGACGGGCGCGACCGCCTCGAGACCTATCTCGTCGATCGGGTCATCCCCGCCGTCGAAGGCTCGCACCGGCGCAACCGCGCGCACCGCATCATCGCGGGATTCTCGATGGGCGGCTACGGCGCGGCGAACATCGCGCTGCGCCATCCCGACGTGTTCGGCGCGGTCGGCGCGTTCGCGGGCTACTTCCACATCGACGATCCCGACGCTGTCTTCGGTCACGACCCGAATGCCGAGAACGCGAACGATCCCGAGTCCTTGATCACGACCGTGCACAACGTGCGCTTCTGGCTGGCCGACGGCGACCAGGACGACGAGCCGGTCGTGCGCGGCGAGACTCCACGATTCGCCGCGCTCGCGGGCGGCTCGGTCGACCCCCGCGACGTGGTGATCGCACCCGGACACCACGACTACACGTTCGTGCAGTCGGTACTTCCCGCCTTCGCCGCGTTCGTCGCGCGCGTCAGTGGAAGTCGCGGCTCTTCAACGTTGCCGCGAGGCTGATCGGCAGGCGGGTGATGCGCCCCGCCACGAGATTGATCACACCTTGGTGCTTCTCGAGCACGCCCCGAACACGCAACGCGGGCGCGCCCCGCGCCACCGTGCGGAACCGCTTCCAGACACCCTTCGTGCAGATCACATTGACGAGCCCGGTCTCGTCCTCGAGGTTCAAGAACACCGTGCCTTTCGCCGTCGCCGGCTGCTGGCGGTGCGTCACCACGCCCGCGACCTCCACGACGCTGCGGTCGGGCAGCTCGCGCAGGTCGACCGCGGTCACCACACCCTGACGCGCCAGCTCCTCGCGTACGAACTCGGTGGGGTGCTTGCCGACCGAGATGCCCATCGCCCACAGGTCGGCATGCACCGTCTCCATCTCGGTCATGCCCGGAAGCATCGGCGCGTTCGTGCCGGTGACGACGCCCGGCAACGTCGCCACCACGGAACCGTCGTGGCGCGCCGTCGGTCGGGCAGTGCCGAGCGCGCCTGCGGCCCACAACGCGGCGCGCCGCGACTGGCCGAAGCACTGCTCGAACGCGCCGGCCGTCGCAAGCGCCTCGACCTGGTCGACGGTCGCACCGGTACGCCGTACGAAGTCTTCGAGATCGGTGTACGGATGCTCGGCGCGCTCGTCGTCGATGCGGTCGAGCAGCGCGTCGTGCAACCCGCGCACGCTACGCAGACCGAGCCGCACCGCGAGGTGCGACGGCTCGGCGTAGAAGCCGCGCAAGGGACGTCCGACCGGCTCGATCTCGAGCGGGCGCGGCTCGAGCGTGGCGTCGCGGCGCGACCCGTTGAGATCGGGCCCGAGCACGTGCACGCCGTGACGGCGCGCGTCGCGCACGATCGTGTGCGGTGAATAGAAGCCCATCGGCTGCGCGTTGAGCAGCGCCGCGGCGAACTCCGCGGGATAGTGGTACTTGATCCACGAGCTCGAGTACACGAGATACGCGAAGCTCACCGAGTGGCTTTCAGGGAAGCCGAAGCTCGAGAACGCCTCGAGCTTGGTGTAGATCTCCTCGGCGGTATCGCCCGTGATGCCGCGCTCGGCCATCCCCGCCATCAACCGCTCGCGCATGCGCGCCATGCGCGCCTGCGAACGCTTCGACCCCATCGCCTGGCGGAGCTGGTCGGCTTCGGCGGCGCTGAACCCCGCGCAGTCGACTGCGAGCTGCATGAGCTGCTCCTGGAACAACGGCACACCGAGCGTCTTCTCGAGCGACGGCTTGGTGAGCGGATGGATGTACGTGACCTCCTCCTCGCCGTTGCGCCGGCGCAAGTACGGGTGCACGGAGCCACCCTGGATCGGGCCGGGACGGATGAGCGCGACCTCCACGACGAGGTCGTAGAAGCACCGGGGTCGCAGGCGCGGCAGCGTGGCCATCTGGGCGCGGCTCTCGACCTGGAACACGCCGACGGTGTCGGCCGCGCACAACAAGTCGTAGACCTCGTCCTCCTGGGGGATGGTTGCCAGATCGATCTCGACGCCCTGACTGCGCACCATGTCGACGGCGAGATGCAACATCGTGAGCATGCCCAGGCCCAGCAGGTCGAACTTGACGAGCCCCGCGGCCGCGCAGTCGTCCTTGTCCCACTGCAACACCGAACGGCCCTCCATGCGCGCCCACTCGATCGGGCAGAACTCCACGAGCGGACGGTCGGCCATCACCATGCCGCCCGAGTGGATGCCGAGATGGCGGGGGAAGTCGAGCACCTCGCTCGCGAGCTGCAGCGCGAGCGGCGGGATCGGCGGCGGGCGCGTCGTGGCAACCGGACCGTCGAGCGGCACCCCGTCCCGCATGCGATCGCTCTGGGTTCGTTCGAACCTTTGGTCATACCGTGCAGTGGAGCGGTGAGCGGAGCGACCGGGGGGAGCGAGCGAACTCGCCGGAGTCCCGAGCGTTTGCGAGGCGGGTATCCCGCCGAGCAGCGAGGGCGACAAAGAAAGAAAGGCTTCGGGGCCGGCGGCCCAGCGGTCGACCCACTTGCCCAGCGCGTCGGCTTGACCGGGCGCGACCCCGGTGGCCTTCGCCATCTCGCGCAGCGCGCTGCGCGGCCGGTACGTGATCACGTTCGCAACCTGCGCGGCGCGGTCGCGCCCGTAGCGCTCGTACACGTACTGGATCACTTCCTCGCGGCGCTGGTGCTCGATATCGAGATCGATGTCGGGCGGGCCGTCGCGCTCGGGTGACAAGAACCGCTCGAACAACAGACCGAGCGCGACCGCGTCGGCCTTCGTGACCCCGAGCGCGTAACACACCGCGCTGTTCGCCGCGCTTCCCCGTCCCTGACAGTAGATGTCGGAGCGGCGGCAGAACTCGACGATGTCGTGCAACAACAAGAAGTACCCGGGGAAGCCGAGCTGCTCGATCACACGCAGCTCGTAGTCGATCTGGCGCATCGCCTGCTCGTACTGCGCGTGGCTCGGCGGGTAGAAGACGGCCGCGCCCCGTCGCACGAGCTCGCGCAGCCACGACATGTCGTCGAAGCCATCCGGGACGGGGTAGTCGGGCAGGCGGGGCGCCGCGAGCTCGAGGTCGAACGCGCACTCCTGCGCGATCTCGACGGTGCGTTCCACCGCTCCGGGCCAGCGCGCGAACCGTCGGAGCTGCTCGGCCGCGCTGCGCAGGTGCGCGAACGGTGCCGCGGGCAGCCAGCCGTCGACTTCGTCGAGGGAACGGCGTGCGCGCACCGCCGCGAGCGCGTGTGCGAGCCGGCGGCGGTCCGGCGTGGCGTAGTGCACGTTGTTCGTCGCGATCACGTCGACGTTCACCTGCATCGCGAGGCGCGCGAGCGCGTCGTTACGATGCCGATCGAGCGGGTCGCCGTGGTCCCACAGCTCGACGAGCACCCGGTCGCGACCGAACGCGTCGACGAGCTCGTGCAGTGCGCGCTCGGCGGCCGCCGGACCGTCGCGCCCGAGCGCGGCGGGCACCGTGCCCTTGCGACATCCGGTCAACACGAACCACGTGTCGTTGTCCGCGGTCGCCTCGTGACCGTGGACCGCGGCGCGGGCGGCTTCCTCGAGCGACGCGAGCGACGTGCGCGGCGCGCCCTTCTCCCCCGCGAGCTGCGCCTTGCTGATCGCCTGCGCGAGACGGGCGTACCCCACCGTGCCGCGCGCCAAAACGACGAGGTGCTCACCACATGGATCGCATTTCTTGGTCGCGCTCGCGGTGAGCGAAGCACATTTCTTGGTCGCGCTCGCTGCAGGCGGGGATACCCCGCCTGCGGACGCTCGCCGCTCCGGCGAGTTCGCTCGCTCCCTCCGGTCGCTCCGCTCACCGCCCCACGCACCGAGAGTCAGTTCTGCGCCGAACACCGTCGGCAGCTGCAGCGGGCGGGCCGCTTCCGCGTACCGCACCACCCCGTAGAAGCCGTCGTGGTCAGTGAGTGCGAGCGCGGCCAGGCCGAGGCGCGCGGCCTCCTCGGCCAGCTCCTCGGGATGGCTGGCACCGTCGAGGAACGAGAAGTTCGAATGGCAGTGCAACTCCGCGTATCCACGGTGTGCCGGCACGCTGACCTCACTTCCTTGTCAGTCGTAGATCGCCTCGATCGCGCCGCGGCCGCCTTCGATGGCGACGACGCACGCCACGCCGTCGACGACGACCTGCCAGCGAACGCCGCGCCGGTGTGCGCGCGGATCCCACCAGCGCACGTCGTGCGCCCACGGACCGGCCCATCCCTGCACCGCGCCGCCGCCGTTGGGTAGCACGCGACTGTCGACGTGCGCGGGCGGGTGGTGCTGCTCCCCGCGCCCGCTCACCCGGAGCACGTCGCCACGCGCGTCGACGATGTGCGCGGGAACGGGCGGGTCGAAGACGCGCGCGGGGAACGGCGGGGGGAGCGCGCCCGGCCACGCGCACGTCTCACCGTCGACGACGAGCGGCCGGTCGGGTTCCCGCGGCTCCCCCCACGGCACCCACCGCACTTGTTCCGCCGGTGTACGACCGCCTTGGGGCACTGCGGTCGCGACTGCGTCGTGCCCGAGCATCCCCTGCACGCGCGCGAGCGCGCGGTCGGCGCGGTCGTGCGCGACCTGGTCGCCACCCCAGAAGCCGAGCTGGCGGCCGTCGGCCGGCAC
>DATMUX010000347.1:0-4134 GCA_035563695.1 Acidimicrobiia bacterium | reverse complement strand
CGGGTGGTAGACGAGGACGTTCGGGAGGTCGACCGAGCATCCCGTCCGCGCGCTCGTGAGCCTGATCCCGAACGAGGTCGCGACGAACTGAGTACCCGTGACGGACGCGCCGCCCGACGGCACGCAGTTCTGCTTGTTCATCGAGCTGTCCAGCACCGCGGGCGCGAAGAACGTGAGCGTGTTCGCGTTCGCGACGTTCGCGTTGTTCACCGGCGTGTTGGACACCGGCGCGCCGTCCTTGATGAGCGTGACCGTCATCGGATCGACGAAGTTCGCGCCTTGGACGCTGATCGTCGCCGGGGTTCCGAGCGGACCGCCGAAGATCGAGCCGTCCTGGTTGAGGTTGTTCGGCGCGGCGGTGGTCGCGGTCGGCGGCTGGCCGCGGTAGGAGAACTGAGTCACGAGCGGCGTCGGCGTGCACGTGAGGCCCTGGAAGGTGAACTCGAGGGTCCCGTCCAAGTTGCTGCACTGCGGCGCGCCTCCGTAGAGGGTCGCGAGGGGCGGCATGTTGATGAGGATCGAGGTGTTCGAGACCGAGGTCACGAACGCGTTGAGGGAGGCGAGCCCGCGCGGGGACCGGAAGTTGATGTCGACCGGCGGCTGGAAGTTGTTGCCGGTTACGACGATCGGCGTCGTCACGAGGACGTCCGCCACCGACGGCGAGACGTTCGCGACCGCCGGGCACGAGTAGTACTTGAAGCAGGCCGCGCAGGTGGCCGTCTTCCCCGTCACGGGGTTGAGCACCTGGACGTCGACGAGCACGTTCGCAAGGCACGCGTTGCCGCCGACGGCGACGGGCGCCAGGAAGACGATCTGCTGCGGCGCGATGGACACGACCTGCGCCTCGATGCGCTGCGCGGCGCAGGGTCCGCCGGTCATGAAGACCTGCTCGGGGAACTGGAAGTTGTTGCCGAAGATCGTGACGCGGGTGGTCTGGTCGTTCGGACCCGTCCGCGGCGACAGGGAGTAGATCGCCGGGTCGAGCGCCAGCGCCGTGTAGATGAAGGCGCCGGAGAGCCGCGCGCAACGCTGGTTCGGCGAGCCGAGGTCCGTGACCGTGACGTCCACGGTCTCTGGCACGTCCGCGTGCGCGAGCGTGTGGAACGGCGTGAGGACCGTGATCGAGCTGCTCGTCGGCGTCCCGAGGATCGTCGCCTGCGTGCCGCCGAAGTCCACGCGGAGCACCGAGGCGCTGGTCGGGAAGCCGCCGCCCGTGATCGTCACGCTCGTCCCGCCCTGGGGGCTGCCGGAGTTCGGCGTGATGCTCGAGATGAAGAAGCTCGCATCCGTGTTGCAGGCGCCGCCGCCGCCGCCGCCGCCGCCCGTTCCGCGGTACGTAAACGGCACGGGGGAGGTCGCCGACTGCTGCGAGACGAGGCCGAGGTCCTTGGTCAGGACGACGTCGCACGCCACCGAGGCCGTGGTGTTGTTGTCGAGGGTGTACGCGGGCGTCGTGACTCCAGCCTGCGCGTCGGTCAGCCCCGTGATCGACGCGGGAAGACCGCAGAACGTGACCCGCGTCGTCGCGATGTTGTTGCCGAAGTTGCCGCCGAAGATCTGGACCACGTCGCCGCCGGCACGCGTCCCTGCCGTCGGGCTCATGCTCGAGATGAACGTCCGCTGGTTGGGGTTGACGCAGAAGTACGTGAAGGAAACGGTGTTCGACCTCGCGCCGCCCACGGCGACGACGACGTCCACCGTCTCGGGCTTCGAGGGGTCCTTCAGCGTCCGCGCGGGGGTGGTGACCGTGATGGTCGTGCTCGAGGCTCTCACGAGCTGAGCCGGCGCGCCGCCGAAGAAGACGGTCACGGCGGTCCCGTCGCCGAAGCGGCCGCCGCTGATCGTCACGGTGTCGCCGCCGGCGCAGGACCCCGACGTCGGTGAGATCGAGGAGATGAAGGGACCCGAGGACGGCACACCCTGGAACGAGATCGTCAGGGTCGCCTGTCCGCAGTCGAAGGTCGCCTTGACGTGGGCGTCGCCGGCGAAGTTGGACCCCAGCGTGACGTCCGCCGTGCCGGCGGTAGTCGTCTTCGAAACCGCGCCCAGATTGTTCTCCAGGAATACTCCGAGGTCCGTCGTGAACTGGACGGAGCTTCCGTCGGGAATCGCCGCCCCATTCTTCGTGACCGTCGCGCGCACGATGACCGCCGTTCCCGCAAGGGGCGAGATCGACGAGGCCGAGAGGCCGACGGCGACGGTGCAAGAGCCGCCTCCTCCGCCGCTCGAGCCGCCTCCGCCCGAGCCCGTCGGGGAGACCGGAGTCTCGCCCGCGCAACCCGCGAGCAGCGCGCTCAGGCCCAGGAGCGCGCCGAGCTTGAGTCTGAGTGAATCCGCCATGAGTCTCACCTCGTCACCGGACGCCGGCCGGCTGGACGCGGATCCCGGTTCCCTGGTAAATGAAGATCATGTCGAAGGTAGCAGGGACCGACGAGACCGGCTGGCCCGAAAGCGTGTGTCCTTGCCAGATCACGACACCGGCCTGCCGGATCTCGGCCCGGCCGGTTTCGTGGTCGATACCCCCGTTGTAGGGGAAGAGCTGGTCGAGCGGTGGACGGATCAGCGAGTCCGCCGACATGTACGGGTAGTTGTTCAGTGTCGACGAGCCGCCGGCCGGGACCGACACTTCCCCGCCGAAGATCTGGGTCGGCGACGCCGTCTTACCGCCGTCGATCCGCTGCCAGGTCACGGTGTAGCTGTCGACCTGGACGTCGAGGAACTGTATCGACGTGGAGGGCGCCTTCAGGACGTTCTTCAGGGTCGTCGAGGAGAACTGGAGGGGCGTATTGTCCGCGACGTTCTTCTGGAGCGGCAGGAGCGTGAAGGAGCCCTGCAGGAAGACGGGCGACGCGTCGTCGCCCTGGGTGTTGGTCGAGCAGCCGGGGAGCAGGGCGAGGAGGATCGCGCCGAAAACGAGGGACAGGGTGTGCTTTTTCATCGCGTTCCCTCTCCTCAACGGACGATCCGCGGGGTGATGAAGATCATGAGCTCGTCGGTGTTCTCGGACTGGTCGCGGCTGCGGAACAGGTTACCGATGAGCGGGATCTTCCAGAGGCCCGGGATCATGCTCTGTGCGTCGTTGTTCGTGATCTTGAAGATGCCGCCGATGACGGCGGTTCCACCGTCGCGGACCATCAGGCGGGTCTTGGCGTCGCGCGTCGTGAGCGGGATGTTCTGGCCGCTCGCGATGTTGATGCCGGCCGCCGGCTCCCGCTTCTGGACGGTGAGGTCCATGATGACCGTGCCTTCGTTCGTGATCTGCGGCGTCACGTCGAGGCGCAGGGTCGCGTTGATGTAGAGGACCGACGTCGTGTTGTTGACGGTCGTCTGGACGGGGATCTGGAACCCCGACTGGATGCTCGCGCCTTCCCCCGTCTGCGTCTGGACCTTCGGGGTCGAGACGACCTTCACGAGGCCCCGCGCCTCGGCCGCGTGGATCGACGCGTCCAGCCGGAACGTGTCGAGCACGTTCGCGAGCGAGAGGCTCAGGACCTGGGGTGCGCCGCTGGGGAGCGAGACGTTCCCGGCGACCGAGCCCGAGTTGGGGAACACGAGGCCGGTCGTGTTGCCGTGGGCCGCGTCCGCGACGGCGTTGAAGCCCCAGACGATGCCGAGGCTGTTCGAGAAGGTGCGCGTCGCCTCGATGATCCGCGCCTCGATCATGACCTGCGGGCTGGCGATGTCGAGGTTCTTGATGAGGTCGAGGACCGTCGGGAGGTAGTCCGGCAGCTCCTTGATGACGAGCGTGTTCGACCGCAGGTCGACGAAGATGTCGCCGCGTGGCGACATCACCTTCCGGGCCGTCGCCGCCATCTCGTTCACGTTCGCGTAGGAGACCTTCTGCAGAACGGTGCGGAGCGGTCGGTTGCGGTCCTGCGCGAGGACGAACTCCTGGCGCGAACGCTCCTCGGCGGTCAGCTTCGCGGTCGACGCGATCCGCATGATGTTGCCTTCGAGGACGTACCCGAGCTGGTTGATCTTGAGGATGAGCTCGAGCGCCTGGTCCCAAGGGATGTCCTGGAGGCTGACGGTCACGGTTCCGCGGACATCCGGGTCGAGCACGATGTTGAGCTGCGTGAGCTCGCTGAACCGCTGGAGGGTGTCCTTGATGTCCGCGTCCTTGAGGTTCAGCGT
>DATMUX010000346.1:0-4226 GCA_035563695.1 Acidimicrobiia bacterium | reverse complement strand
ATGCCCGGGGGCCCGAGCCGCTGGAACGCGAACAAGGACCTGAGCTGGGAGCCGCTGCGCGTCGAGCGGGTCGTCGAGGCGGAGTTCGAGGGGCTGATGAACGGCCGGTTCCGCCACAACGCGCGCTTCCGTAGATGGCGGCCCGACAAGGACCCTTCCGATTGCACGTACGGCCAGCTCGAGACCATCCCGCCGGCCGAACTGCGCGAGATGTTCGGCTGACGGCCTGGGTTCTTGGGCTGACCGCCGGGTTTTTTGGAGTTGCACGGCGCCGGATTCGGTCACCCGGTTGCTCCAAAACATCGGGCGTCCGAGTCCCTGGACTTTTGGAGTCCCTCGGTGCCGGATTCCGTCATCCGGTAGCTCCAAAGCCGGGAAAGCACCGTGCACTCGCCCGTGACGATTTGTCCGGATCCTGCCGGTTCCGGGGACGGGCGGGTGCGATACAATGTCCCGGTTGTCTCCGAGGCCGTTCCACGCGGCAGGGTCGAGGTGGTGGAGAACGTGGGCCGAGGCCCACGTTTTTTCATGCGGGTGCGAGCGAAGGGGTACAGACGGTGAGTACGACGGCGACACAACTCGAAGCGGTGCGTGCCGCGGTCGAGCCCGTCGTCGGCGCGCTCGGCCTCGGCCTCGACCTCTATGACGTCGAGCTCCTCGGCGGGCCGCGGGCGCGCACGCTACGCGTCACCGTGACGGGTCCGCAGGGCGTCGACCTCGACACGATCACGGCGGTCACCCAGGCCGTGTCGCCGATCCTCGACGACGTCACCGGTCTCGCGGGCTCGTACCTCCTCGAGGTGAGCAGTCCCGGCGTCGAACGCCAGCTCCGCCGGCCCGAGCACTTCGCTTCGGCGATCGGCGAGCAGATCTCGGTCAAGTACCGCACCGGCGAGGGCCCGCGCCGCGCGCACGGGATGCTGCGCGCGTTCGACGGAACGAGCTGCACCGTCGAGACCGGCTCGGGCGAGCGCGAGGAGATCGACCTCGCCGACATCACGCATGCCCGCACCGTCTTCGAGTGGGGCCCGCAGCCGCGTCCGGGCAAGGCGCGCGCGCGGGCGAAAGGGAAGTCATGAGGAACCCCGACATGCTCGAGGCCCTCTCCGCGCTCGCCGTGGAGAAGGGAATCTCCGAGGAAGTGATGCTCGAGGCGCTCGCGAACGCGCTCGTGACCGCGTACAAGCGGATGCCGGATGCCGCCGAAGAGGCGCTGGTCGAGATCGACGTCGAGACGGGTGAGATCCGCGTGATCGCGCAGGAGCTCGACGAGGAGGGCAACGTCACTCGCGAGTGGGACGACACGCCCGCCGACTTCGGGCGCATCGCCGCGCAGACGGCGAAGCAGGTCATCCTGCAGCGGATTCGCGAAGCCGAACGCGAGATGAAGTACGAAGAGTACGCGGGCCGTGAGGGCGACATCGTCACGGGGATCATCCAGCAGACCGACGCGCGTTACACGCTGCTCGACCTCGGCCGCGTCGAGGCCCTGTTGCCCCAGGCGGAGCAGGTTCCCGGCGACCGTTACGACCACGGCGCCCGGATGAAGGCCTACATCGTCGAGGTCCGCAAGACTGCGAAGGGCCCGCAGATCGTCGTGTCGCGTACGCATCCCGGGCTCGTCAAGCGGTTGTTCGAGCTGGAGGTACCCGAGCTCGTCGACGGCGTGGTCGAGATCAAGGCGGTCGCGCGCGAGCCCGGACACCGCACGAAGATCGCGGTCGCGTCGAACGACCAGAACGTCGACCCGGTCGGCGCGTGCGTCGGCGCGCGCGGCATGCGGGTGCGGCAGGTCGTGAACGAGCTCCGCGGCGAGAAGGTCGACATCGTGCCGTTCAGCGACGAGCCGCAGGAGTTCGTGATGCGCGCGCTCGCGCCCGCCAAGGTGCGCGAAGTCCGCATCCACGACGACACCGGGATCGCGGAGGTCATCGTCCCCGACTTCCAGCTGTCGCTCGCGATCGGCAAGGAGGGTCAGAACGCGCGGCTCGCGGCGCGCCTGACCGGCTGGCGCGTCGACATCAAGAGCGAGACGCAGCTCGCCGAGGAGGAGGCGGGCGGCGGCTACGCCGAGGGCGAGTGGGTCGAAGGGCCCGACGGCGAGCTCATGTGGCAGCCGGCCGAGGGAGGCGAGGCGATCAGCGCGGCCGAGGCGGGGTACGGCGTCGTCGATCGCGGCGAGTCCGAGGCCGAGCGCGACGACGAGGTGGAAGGTGTCGAAGGCCGCGTCCGGGCAGCCGAGGAAGCGGCCGTGCACATCGACGCGACCGCCGACGACGACGCGGCCGACGAGATTGCCGCCGACACCGATCTCGACGCGGAGGCGCCCGACGTGCGCGCCGCCGCCGAGGCAACGATCGAGGAGCGAGGAGCGAGGGCCGCGACGAAGCAGGAGAAGACATCGGAGTAACGCGAACCGGGCCCGTGCGCACCTGCATCGGCTGCCGGCGCGCCGCAGTTCCCCCGCCGAGTTGGGTGCGGGTCGCGGCCCCGCCCGGCGGTGCGCTGCAGGTGGGTCGCACGGTGCCGGGCCGGGGTGCGTGGGTGTGCTCGCTCGCGTGCTTCGAAGCGGCGGTGCGCCGCCACGGGCTGGTGCGGGCGCTGCGGCGGCCCGTGTCGAGCACCGAAGTGGGAGCGCTACGCGCGACAATGGTAAGCAAGTTTTCCTAAGGAACGGACGGCGTTTTGGCCACGAAGAAGATCCGGGTCTACGAGCTGGCACGAGAGCTCGGCGTGGACAACCACGTCGTGGTCGAGCTCTCGAACGAGCTCAAGATCGGGGTGAAGAGTCACTCGTCGAGCATCGACGAGCCGTCGGCCGATCGCGTCCGCCGCCTGGCCGAGAGCCGCGGCCTGAAGCGCGAGCCGGTCGTCGAGCCCGAGCCAGTTCCCGAGCCGGCTCCGGAACCGAAGCTGAAGGCCAGGCCCGCGCTTGCGCCCGTGGCGGTCGAGCCCGAACCCGCGGTCGCGCCCGTGATCGCCGAAGAGCCCAAGCCCGCGGTCGTGCGGTCGACGCACCGGGTCGTGCGTTCCTCGCCCGCACCGGTCGCGCCCGTCGCCCCGGCGCCGGCGGCGCCCCCCGTCGCCCCGGCCGCATCGGTGACGCCGGCCCCGGCGCCTCCGCGTGGTCCGGCGGCGCCGCCCGCCGCGCCGCAGACGCCGCGCCCGCCCGTGTCGCAGAGTGGCAAGCCCATCCCGCCGCCGCCCGGCGCCGGGAAGGTGCCGCCGCCCCCGCCCGGACCGCGCACCAGCTTCGGCAGCCGGCCCGGCGGGCCCCGCCCGGGCCCCGGAGGTGGCGGTGGCGGTGGTGCCGGACCCCGCGGTGGCGGCTACGGCGGCGGCGGTCCGCGAGGTGGAGGCGGTGGCGGGTTTGCACCCGGCGGCGGACCGGGAGGTGGCCCCGGCGCAGGCCGTACCGGCGCGCCCGGCCGAGGTCGGGGCGGACCGGGTGGTGGCCCGGGTGGCGGTCCCGGTGGTGGCTTCGGCGCGGGTCCGGGCGGTGGTCCGGGCGGCCGCGGCCGTCCCGGCGGCCCGCCGCAGCGCCGGCGCAAGAAGCGCCGCCGCGATCGCGCCGAGCTCGAGCCCGCGTCGCAGCGGCTGACGCCGGCCGACGCGCCTGTCCCCGAGGGCGAGATCGTCGTCGCGCGCGGCAGCACGATCCAGGAGTACGCACCCAAGCTCAACCGCACGCCCGCCGACCTCGTCCGCATCCTGTTCGAAGCGGGCGAGATGGTCACGGCCACCGCATCGCTCGCCGACGAGATGATCGAGCTCATCGCCGAGGCGCTCGGTGCGCAGGTGCTCATCGTCGAGCCGGGAAGCGAGCAGGAGATCGAGCTGATCGCGCTGCTCACCGCCGACGACGAAGAGGACGACGAAGCGCTCCTCGAGCCGCGGCCGCCCGTCGTCACGGTGATGGGTCACGTCGATCACGGCAAGACCACGTTGCTCGATTACGTCCGCAATGCGAACGTCGTCGCGGGCGAGGCGGGTGGCATCACCCAGCACATCGGCGCGTACCAGGTCGAGCGCGACGGCCGGCGGATCACGTTCATCGACACGCCCGGCCACGAGGCGTTCACGGCGATGCGCGCGCGTGGTGCGAACGCGACCGACATCGCCATCCTCGTCGTGGCGGCCGACGACGGCGTGATGCCGCAGACGGTCGAGGCCATCAACCACGCGCGCGCGGCCGACGTGCCGATCGTCGTCGCGGTGACGAAGGT
>DATMUX010000345.1:0-3655 GCA_035563695.1 Acidimicrobiia bacterium | reverse complement strand
CGTGGGTCGATCGTCAGCCGCACCGGCTGCGCGGGCCGGCCGGGGAACCGCTTCACCACGCGCACGACCTTCGAGCCCGCGAGCACGACGACGTCGGCCGACGGCGCGCCGGCGAGGCGCTTCTCGAACGAGGCTTGCAGTCCCGACAGGCCCACCTGATCGCCCGCGCGGTACGGCGCACCCAGCTCCCGCAGCCGCTGCGCGGTGATCTCGCCGACGCGGCCGATCGCCTGCGCCGCGAGTCCCGCCGAGGGCGCCGCCAGCACGCCGCTCGTCCGCCGGAAGAACACCCCGGGTATCGGGTACAGCTGCGGGCGGATGACGGTGGTGTAGCGGGCATCGTCGGGCACGGTCGCGACCGGCACGAAGAAGTTCGGCCGCACACCCGGTGCGTGCAGCGCGGCGTCGACCGACGCGGGATCGGTTCCGACGAGCGTCTGCAGCAGTTGCTTGATCTGCGGCAGCTGCGCGCTCACGCGATCGGGTTCGAGCCCGATGACGACGACCGACTGCGCGCCGGCGAGCAGCGAGCCGTCGGCCGCGAAGATCGACGCGCGTGCGGGCCAGTGGATCTGTTCCGCGAGCAGCTGCCCGGCCGCGAGTTGCGGAAACAGCAGGTCGGGCCGCCACCGGATGCGCCACACGTCGGTCTTGCCCGACTTCACGCGCACCCACGTCAGCGTTCCGTTCCACTCGAGAGGACCGAAGCCGGCCAGGTCGACCCGCGCGTGGTATGTGGCGGTTGCGGTGCCTCCGACCCTGTCGCGCGTCAGGCTCGTGCGCGCATAGTCGGCGCGGTTGCCGGGCACGCCGCGGACCAACACGGTCGCGGTCGTCGCGAGGTCTGGCGGTGCGGTCTCCAGATACGCGGCCATCCCGGGCGCGTCGCCCGCGCTCCACGCGGTGAGGAACCTCCGCAGCTCGGTGCTCGGCAGGGGCGGCGGACCCGACCGGCGGTTGCCCAGCACGTACATCGTTCCCGCGGAGATCGCGCCCACGACGACGAGTGCGCCGAGCACTCTCGGCCAGCGCCGCCGGCGCCGTTCGGCGAAGGTCAAGGGCATCCGAGCATTGTGCGCGCGCCCGGCACCCGTCGGGCCGTCACCCTCCACCTCCGTTCGACACGGCGCCCGCCGGCGCGCCAGGATGGAACACGTTCTACGAACGGCGGAGGGCCGATGTACGTAGGTCTGTCGAAGGAACAAGAAGCGCTGCGCGACGAGCTGCGCGCGTACTACGAGCGACTGCTCACGCCCGAGGTCGAGGACGATCTGCGCAAGGGTGAAGGCGTCGGCCAGGCCTCGAAAGCCGTCTGGAAGCAGATGTGCTCCGACGGCTGGGCCGGCGTGGGGTGGCCGAAGGAGTGGGGCGGCCGCGGCATGACGCCGATCGAGCAGTTCGTCTTCTTCGACGAGTCGATGCGGGCGGGCGCGCCGGTGCCGATGCTGACCATCAACTCGGTCGCGCCGACGATCATGCGCTTCGGCTCCGAGGAGCAGAAGCAGTTCTACGTGCCGAAGATCCTCGCCGGCGAGATCCACTTCGCCATCGGCTACACGGAGCCGGACGCGGGCACCGACCTGGCCTCGCTCAAGACGCGGGCCGTGCGCGACGGCGACGAGTACGTGATCAACGGCCAGAAGGTCTTCACGTCGCTGGCCAGCGGCGCCGATTACATCTGGCTCGCCGTGCGCACGAACACCGAAGCGAAGAAACACAAGGGAATCTCGATCATCATCGTCCCCACCGACACGCCCGGCTTCTCGTACAAGCCGATCGACAACTTCGGTGGTATGAACACGAACATCACCTACTACGAGGACGTTCGGGTTCCGGCGGCCAACCTCGTCGGCAACGAGAACGAAGGCTGGTCGCTGATCACGAACCAGCTGAACCACGAGCGCGTGACGCTCTGCTCGTCGGGCGTGATCGAGCGCCAGCTCGACGAGGTTCGCCGGTGGGCGCAGGAGACCAAGCTCGCCGACGGCCGGCGCGTCATCGACCAGGAGTGGGTGCAGGTGAACCTGGCGCGGGTGCACGCCAAGCTCGAGTTCCTGCGCCTCGCGAACTGGCGCGTGGCCTGGTTGGCACAGAGCGGCTCACCCTTGAACCCCGCCGACGCTTCGAGCATCAAGGTGTTCGGCACCGAGTTCTACATGGAGGCCGCGCGGCTGTTGATGGAGATCATGCGCGACCAGGCACCTCTGTCGGGCGACTCGCCCGGCGCGGTGGTGCGCGGGCGCGTCGAGCGCATGCTGCGGGGCATGCACATACTCACGTTCGGCGGCGGCACGAACGAGATGCAGCGCGACCTGATCGCGATCTTCGGGCTGAACATGCCGGGCAGCCCCCGGTAGACGGCAGGCACGCACCCACGTTCCGCGACCTTGCGTGACACAACCCCCTCTACGGGGGTTATCTCACGCAAAGTTGGCGGAAAGACGGCGAGAAGCGAGGAGCGACCGTGGACTTTGCACTGACGGAAGAGCAACAGGAGCTGTCGGGCCTCGCGGCGCGCATCCTCGACGACCGCATGACGCTCCAGCACCTCAAGGAACGCGATCGTTCCGACGACTGGTACGACCTCGACACGTGGCGCGAGTTCGCCACGGCCAACCTGCTGGGCATCGCCCTGCCCGAGTCGGTGGGCGGTCTCGGCATGGGTTTCCTCGATCTGTGCACGGTCGTGCGCGAGGTCGGACGCCACGTGGCTCCACTGCCGGTGATCCCGACACTCGTGAGCGCGGCGCTTCCGATCGCGCGCTTCGGCACGGATGCGCAGTCGGCCATCCTCGCGAAGGTGGTGGCGGGAGAGGTGCTCCTCACGGCCGCGCTCGTCGAGTACGGGGCCGAGCCCGACCAGCCGGCCACGACCGCCACCCGCGACGGCGACGGCTGGCGTCTCGACGGCCTGAAGGGCAGCGTGGCCGCGGCCCACGCGGCCGAGCTCGTGCTCGTTCCCGCGCGCACGGCCGCCGGCGAGACCCTGGTGTTCCTCGTGCCGACCGCGGCCGAGGGAATCGCGCTCGACCGCCAGCGCGTCATGAACTACGAGCCGCTGTTCGAGATGCGGCTCGACGGCGTGCGCGTCGGTGACGACGCCGTGCTCGGCGCCGCCGGCCAGGGGGCCGACGTACTGGCCTTCGCGCTGAACCGCACGACGGTCGCGACGTGTGCGGTCGTGTCCGGCGTCGCCGAGCGTGCGCTGTATCTCACGGCGAAGTACACGACCGAGCGCAAGCAGTTCGACCGTCAGATCGGAACGTTCCAAGCGGTCGGGCAACGCATGGCCGACTGCTTCATCGATAACCAGGCGATCGAGCTCACGATGCTGCAAGCGGCGACGCACGTCGACGAGGGGCGCGACGACCCGGTCGAGATCGCGACGGCGAAGTTCTGGGCCGCCGAGGGCGGCAGCCACATCGGCCATGCCGCGCTGCACATCCACGGCGGCATCAGCATCGACGTCGATTTCCCGATTCACCGCTACTTCCTGTGGTTGAAGCGGTACGAGTTCTCGCTCGGGTCGTCGACCCCCGAGCTCCTGCGGATCGGCAAGGCGCTCGCCGATACGCCCGTCGCGCCCTGAGAAACCGGGACACCCGCGTACTGATTCGCGCTCAAGGTCGCGCCCGCGCGCGTCGATGACCCTTGG
>DATMUX010000344.1:0-2378 GCA_035563695.1 Acidimicrobiia bacterium | reverse complement strand
GAGGCTGCGGTCCATCTGCTTCGCGAGCTCGTACGTGGTCCACGGCCGGATCGCGAGCATGCCGAGCATCCCGAACGACGTCGTGGTGAGCTCAGCGGGGGCGGGCTGACCCGTTGACATATCGTCCTCCGTGGACTATTGATCGTCCTAACTGGACTATACGACGCCCGGAGGTGACGATGACGATCATCGACCCGTCGAACACCGAGCAGGCCCGCGCGTGGGACGGCGATGAAGGCGCGTACTGGGCCGGCCACGCCGAGCACTTCGACCGCTCGCTCGCGGGGTACCACGACGAGTTCCTCGCCGCGGCGGCGATCACTGCCAACGCGGTCGTGCTCGACGTCGGGTGCGGGACCGGTCGAACCACTCGCGACGCGGCTCGTCTCGCGTCGTCGGGACGGGTGCTCGGCGTCGATCTCTCGTCCCGGATGCTCGAGTACGCGCGCAAGCGCGCCGCCGACGAGGGTCTCGACAACGTCGAGTTCGAGCAGGCCGACGCGCAGGTCCATCCCTTCGAGCCCGGCGCGTTCGACATGGTGATCAGCCGTACCGGCGCGATGTTCTTCGGCGACCCGGTCGCCGCCTTCGTGAACTTGCGAAGCGCACTGCGCCCCGGCGGCAGTGTCACCCTGCTCACCTGGCAGCCGCCCGCCGTGAACGAGTGGATCCGCGAGCTCTCGGGCGCCTTCGCCGCGGGCCGCGACGTCCAGCTGCCACCGCTCAATGCCCCGGGACCGTTCGCGCTCAGCGATCCCGCGCGCATCGAATCGATCCTCGGCGCCGCGGGGTTCCGTGATGTCGCGATCCACAGCCGCCACGCGCCGATGTGGTTCGGGACCGACGTCGACGACGCGGCTTCGTTCATGGTCGGACTGATGGGCTGGATGCTCGAAGGTCTCGACGACACGGGGCGCGAGCAGGCCGTCGACGCGTTGCGCGCGACCCTCGCCCGCCATCAAGCGACCGACGGCGTGGCGTTCGGGTCCGCCGCATGGATTGCGCACGCGGTGCGCTGAGCCGAGCAGTTCGTTCAACGTCGCCCGTGCGCCGATGCCATGTTGCGGTGTCGCGGCCGCGGTCCTCACGGCGTCGGCGGGTCAGGCCCGCGTGCAAAAGCCGGGCTCGGGTAGATCACCCGCGACCCGAAGACCAAGTGCCGGCCACGAGCGAGGGCGACCGTGCTGCCGCGCAACGTCTCGGTGCCCGGCTTCTGCATGTCAAGTCTCGGCACCCGTGTTCCGGGTTGGTTCCGGTAGTCGTGTTCCAGTCTGGCAAGGTTCAGGCGGCGTTGATGCGGTGGGGTCGGCCGCCGGGGTTGGCGAAGGCGCCATGTTCTCGTGAGCGGTCGTGGCGGATGGGGTGGGTCTTGATGACCTCGCCGCCGGAGAAGATCTCGACGACGTCACCCACGATCGCAAGCTGAACCTGGCGGCGCTTGTGGGCGTTGCCGACCCGATAGGTCGCACCAGCGAAACTGACCTGCCCGGCGCTGTCGACCTTACGGGTCACGGCCTGACCGACGGTGGCTTGGCGCGGTCGCCGCGTGCGTTGCCTCGGGGCACGCGCGAGGGCAGCGGCTTGTTTGCTCGGAGGATGCCGTTGCGCATGGGTCACAACGAGCACGTGGCGGTGCGAGATGCCGACGATCCCGTCGTCGACCGAGACCGCGACGGTCTCACCCGCGAGCCACACCCCGACCGGATACGCGTGCCCGGCGAAGGAGATCTTCCCGTTACGGTCCACGACGCGCGTCGCGCTCGGAGCCGATTGCTCGAGGACGGGCGCTTCGAACGGTTCAGTGTCGGCGAGGCGAAACCGCTCAAACGGGGCGACCATCCCGATGCCTTGATGAGGCCGGTCATGGTTGTACTCCTGGACCCACCGATCGATCGCGCCCTGGGCAGCGTCGAGATCGGCGAACACCTTCCCGTCGAGGAACTCGCGGCGCAACGTCTTGTGGAATCGCTCCACCTTCCCCGTCGTGGTCGGTGACCGGGGTGCGGTCAACAGATGCTTGATGCCGCTCTCACGGCAGATCCGATCGAAGAGCACCTCCCCGGTCCCCGGCCCGAACCTTCCGGTGAAGACCTTGCCGTTATCCGTCAAGATCTGGGCCGGCACCCCATGGGCGCGCAGCGCCGTGGTGAGCGCGTCGCACACCGGTCGTGCCGTCGCTCGACGCACCACCAGCGCGGAGACACAGAACCGGGAATGATCATCCACGCCGGTGACGAGGCTCGCCTTCCATCCATCGGCGAGCATCACCCCACCCACGATGTCCATCTGCCACAACTCGTTCGCCCGAGCCCGTTCCCAGCGCTTGTAATCCGACCGACGCTTCCGGCGACCCTGCGGGTCGATCAGGCCGTGACGCA
>DATMUX010000343.1:0-4148 GCA_035563695.1 Acidimicrobiia bacterium | reverse complement strand
GTGCGCGTCGTGTACTCGCGTGAGGACGTCGTGCGGCTGGGTCCGAAGCGCCCGCCCATCGCCGCGACGGCCGTAGCCGTGGGCAGTGACACCGTCGAGATCGACGGCGCCGTCGCGCGCGGGGGCGGCACACCGAGGGTGTGGCCCACGCCCGACGGGGTTGCGGTGCGGGCCCGCTGGACCGAGATCGACCTGCCCGGTCCGCCCACCGGCGTCGAGCTGCGTGCGGCCGGGATGGCCGAGCAGGCGATGCTGGTGGGCGGCGCGCTCGGCCGCGACGTCGACGTCGTCACCCCGAGCGGCGCGCGGGCGAGCGCGCGCGTCGAGATCGACGGGCACCGCGTCACGCGCGTCGACGTCCGCCTGGCCGCGGGTGATCCGCTCGACGAGATCGTCCTGCGCTCGTACGCAATCGGCGCGGCGCACATGGCGCTCGGCTTCGTCTGCTCGGAGGCGCTCGCCGTCGATCCTGAGACGGGCGAGGTGCACGACCTCACCATCCGCTCGTTCGGGGTGCTGCGCGCGGCCGGCACCCCGCCGATCGCCGTCACGATCGTCGACGATCCCGCGCCGTCCCGCGAGCGCTCGACCGATGCGGTGTTCGCCGCCGTCGCGGCGGCCACGTGGAACGCGGTGGGCCGACCGGTTACGTTGCCGCACCGATGAGCGTGCATCCCGTCCCCACCCCGAGTGCCCCGCCGGCTGCGGGCCCGTACTCGCCCGCGGTGCGCGCCGGCGACTGGATCGTGCTCGCCGGCCAGGTCGGTCTCGATCCCGCGACCGGGCGCATGGTCGACGGCGGGGTGGAGGCCCAGGCCCGCCGCACGCTCGCCAATATCGCGGCCGTGCTCGACGACTGCGGGGCCTCGCTCGCCGATGTGGCCAAGACCACGGTGTTCGTCACCGACATCGCGCAGTTCGGCGTCGTGAACTCGGTGTACGCCGAGGCGTTCGGCGATCACCGGCCCGCGCGGTCGACCGTGCAGGTCGCGGCGCTGCCCGGAGGAGCCGAGGTCGAGATCGAAGCCTGGGCGTACGTGCCGCGCTGACGCGCGGAGCTAGATTGCGCGGCGTATGTACGTCGGCCCGGTCCTGATCCTGCTGGCACTGTTCGTCGTCGGGCCTATCGGCCTGCTGCTCGTGGGCGCGGCGTGGTCGGCGGTCAACGGCTGGCTGCTGTCGGACGACGCCGACCGCGCCCACTCCGACGAGGTTGCGTGACCTTTTCCACCGTAGAGGTGGTTGTGTCACGCAAGTTCGCCGGTGGGAGGGGCGCCGCC
The DNA here is from genome assembly GCA_035563695.1 of Acidimicrobiia bacterium. Lineage (GTDB taxonomy): Bacteria > Actinomycetota > Acidimicrobiia > IMCC26256 > PALSA-610 > DATMUX01. Next base: position 2,868 of record DATMUX010000343.1, on the reverse strand, counting down.
CGCCGCGGGCCAGCGGGACTGGCCGAAGCGGTAGCCGACCGAGCGCACCGTCTGGATCAGGTTCGCGTGCTCCTCGCCGAGCTTGGCGCGCAGCCGCCGCACGTGCACGTCGACGGTGCGGGCCCCGCCGTAGTACTCGTAGCCCCACACGCGTGACAGCAACTGCTCGCGCGTGAACACCTTGCCGGGATGGGTCACGAAGAACTTGAGCAGCTCGTACTCCATGTAGGTGAGGTCGAGCGGCTTGCCGTGCACCGCCGCCTGGTACGTCTCGAAGTTCAACACGAGCTCGCTGTACGACGCGACCTCGGGCGAGCCGGAACGCCCGGCGCGGAACATGAGATGACGCAACCGCGCCTCGAGCTCCTTCGGGTGGAACGGTGTGAGGCAGAAGTCGTCGAACAGGTCTTCGCGGTGTTCGAGGTCGTGGAGCTGCGCGCCCGTGATCAACAAGAGGATCGATTCGACGCGCGAGTCGCCCTTGCGCAGCGTGCGGCACAACGTGAACGCGCCCTCGGGGTCGTCGTCGCCGCACACCACGGCGCCGGTCCAGCCGTCGCTCGGCTCGTACTGCATCGCGACCGCCGCGTTGGCGACCGACTTCCAGCGCACGCCCGACAGGTCGAGCGTCTGCGCGAGCAGCGGCGGCGGCGGATCCGGGTACACCAACAACAGCTCGCTCACGGATGCCAACCTTCGCCCGTCCTCGCCTACAGGGTACCGAGGTAGCGGGCGATCTCGAACGGGGTGACGTCGGCCTTGTAGTCGGCCCATTCCCGCCGCTTGTTGTCTCGGAAGTTCTCGAAGACGTGCTCACCGAGGCAGTCGGCGACGAGCTCGGAGCGCTCCATCGCGTCGAGCGCGTCGCGCAGTGAGCCGGGGAGCGATCCGATGCCTTCGGCGAGACGTTCCTCGTCGGTGAGCTGATAGATGTTGTCGGTCGCCTCGGGTGGCAGCTCGTAACCCTCGTCGATGCCCTTCAGTCCCGCGGCGAGCATGACCGAGAACGCGAGGTAGGGGTTGCACGCAGGATCCGGCGCGCGGAACTCGATGCGCGACGACTCGTTCTTGCCTCGTTTCGACAACGGCACGCGCACCAGCGCGGAGCGGTTGTTGCGGGCCCAGCACTTGTAGACCGGCGCCTCGTAGCCGGGGATGAGCCGCTTGTACGAGTTCACCCACTGGTTCGTCACCGCACAGATCTCGCTCGCGTGCACGAGCAGGCCCGCGATGAAGTGCTTCGCGATCTTCGACATGCCGTACTCGTCGCCGGCGTCGTGGAACGCGTTGACGTCGCCTTCGAAGAGCGAGAGGTGCGAGTGCATGCCGGAACCGAACGCGCCGCCGATCGGCTTCGGCATGAACGTGGCGTGCACCCCGTGATCGGAGGCGACCTCCTTGGTGATCAGCCGGAACGTCATCACGTTGTCGGCCATAGTCAGCGCGTCGGTGTACCGCAGATCGATCTCGTGCTGCGACGGGCCGTTCTCGTGGAAGGAGTACTCGACGGGGATGCCCATCGCCTCGAGGCGCAGCACCGTCTGCTTGCGCAGCTGCGACCCGAGGTCGTGCGCCGTGAGGTCGAAGTAGCCGGCGGTGTCGAGCGGCTCGATCTTCTTGCCCGTACGGAAGTAGAAGAACTCCATCTCGGGGCCGACGAAGAACGTGAAGCCCTTCTCGCGAGCGCGCTCGAGGTTGCGCTTCAGCACGTAGCGGGGGTCGCCGTCGAACGGCTCGCCCGAGAACGTTTGGATGTCGCAGAACATCCGTGCGACGGCCGTCTCGGAGTCGTTGCCCGGGAGCAGCTCGAACGTGTTCGGATCGGGGCGCGCCAGCATGTCGGACTCTTGGATCCGGCTGTAGCCCTCGATGGTCGAGCCGTCGAAGGTCATGCCCTCGGAGAGGGCCACCTCCAGCTCGGCCGGAGTGATCTCGACCGACTTCAAGAAGCCCAAGACGTCGGTGAACCACAGGCGCACGAATCGCACGCCCCGCTCTTCGACTGTGCGCAGCACGTATTCGTTCTGGCGCTCCATACGCCTACTTTACGGGCCCTCGCGTAGCCTCCCGGAGGGCAGGCACCGGCAGTAACAGAGCGTTCACATACGGGCAACGGCCGGGTAACTGCCGGGCGGAAAGCTGCCGGGGCACACCGGACGCGTCGCGTCCCAACGATCTCAGGCCCGACGATCTCAGGAGAGCAACAGCGTGGTCATCAAGGCGGAGTACATCTGGATCGACGGCACCGAGCCGACAGCGCGCCTGCGCTCGAAGACGAAGGTCCTGGCCGACGGCGCGGCGCCGCCGATCTGGGGCTTCGACGGTTCGAGCACCAACCAGGCGCCGGGCTCCCAGTCCGACTGCGTGCTGCAGCCCGTCTTCTCGTGTCCCGACCCGGTGCGCGGGGGCGACAACCTGCTCGTGCTGTCGGAGGTGCTGCTCCCCGACATGACGCCGCACGTCACCAACACGCGCGCGTTGCTGCGGCCGGTCGCGGAGAAGTACGCGAAGCACGAGGCACTGTTCGGCATCGAGCAGGAGTACACGTTCTTCGAGGACGGCCGCCCGCACGGCTTCCCCGCCGGCGGAGGCTTCCCCGCGCCGCAGGGCTTCTACTACTGCGGCGTCGGCGCCGACGAGGTGTACGGCCGTCCCGTCGTCGAGGCGCACCTCGACGCGTGCTTGACCGCGGGGCTTTCGCTCTCCGGCATCAACGCCGAAGTGATGCCCGGACAGTGGGAGTTCCAGGTCGGCCCGCTCGGCCCGCTCGAGGTCGCCGACCAGCTGTGGGTCGCGCGCTGGTTGCTGTACCGGGTCGCCGAGGAGTTCGGCATCTCCGCCACGCTCGACCCCAAGCCGGTCAAGGGC
>DATMUX010000342.1:0-5474 GCA_035563695.1 Acidimicrobiia bacterium | reverse complement strand
TGCGGCGCGTCGCTCTCGGGAAAGCCGAGCAGGTGCACGGTGGACGCGTTGGGAAGCGGAACCGTGAAGCCCGCGACGAGATCGGCTTCACCGGCGTCGGGGAGCGCATCGAGCAGCATATTCGCGGTCGCGGCGACGTACGACTCCGCGGCCTTCACGACCTTGGGCGTGAGCGCCGTGACCATGACGCGCCGCACGAGCGTGTGCGTCGGCGGGTCGAGCTCGCCCAGTGTCCGGTCCTCGACGGGCACGACGACGCCCGGCGCCTTGAAGCCCTGCGCGCTGGAGAAGCCGTCGGTGTCGCGCAACAGCCGGCGGCACTCGGCGTGGCGCGTGACGTACGCCATGCCGTCGCCGATGTCGACGACCGCCGACTCCTCGCGCAGCTCCGCCAGCAACGGCCACGCGTCGTGCACCTGCTCCGGGTCGAACGGATTGAACGACCTCGCCACACCAGCCTCCTCGCCGCGCCGGCCGCGCCGCGCGCCGGCCGATCCGTCTCGGTCTGATCGCGCAACTGTATGCGGAGCCCGGCGGTGACGAGATGCGTGCGTACGGTCTCGTCCGGCGCCGGGGTCAGGCGTTTTGACGCACCGCAGCGCCTACCGATAGATCTCTCGGCGCGTGAGTGGCGACATGAACCGACGAGACCAACCTCGACGAGACGAACGAACGTGAGCACAGCAGGCCTTCGGCAACATCACCCGAACATCCACGCCGAACGTGACGGCCACCTCGCCACCATCACGATCGACCGGCCCGAGTCGAAGAACGCGTGCACGGGAGACATGTGGGTCGCGCTCGGTGCGACCTTCCGCGAGCTGAGCTACTCGGGGACGCGCGCCATCGTGCTCACCGGCGCCGGAGGCGAGTTCTGCAGCGGCGCCGACCTCGGCGGTTCCGGCAGCAGCAACACCGGCCGCGGCGCGTCGGCCTCGTTCGGGACCATGGTCGACGCGATGCGCGTGCTCGGCGACGTCGTGCTGGCGATCCACGACTGCCCGGTGCCGGTCGTCGCGCAGGTCGACGGAACCTGCGTCGGCGCCGGGCTCGGCCTGGCGCTCGCGGCGGATCTCACATGGTGCTCGGACCGCGCCCGGTTCTCGGCGATCTTCGCGAAACGCGGGCTCAGCCTCGACTTCGGCACGTCGTGGCTGCTCCGCCAGCGCGTCGGCGTGCACAAGGCCAAGGAGCTCGCATTCACCGCGACGATGCTGAGCGGTGCCGAAGCCTTCGAGCTCGGGTTCGTCAACGCCGTGGTTCCCGCCGCGGAGCTCGACGGCGCGGTGCGGGCGGTCGTCGACACGATCGCGGCCGGACCGCCGATCGCGATCTCGTCGACGAAGCGCGAGCTCGACCATGCGTCGACGGTCTCGCTCGCTCAGGCGCTCGAGATCGAGGCGCTCGCGCAGAGCGTCAACGCGCAGACCGACGATCTGCGCGAGGCGCTCATGGCATTCATCGAGCGGCGCCCGCCGACGTTCACGGGTCGCTAGCTTCCAGGCCATGGTCGAGCGCGACGCCTCGGAAGGCTGGGACGAGATCCTCGACGATCTCGCGCAACGCCGGGAGACGTCGCGCGCGATGGGCGGCGACGAGCGGCTGCGCAAGCACCGCGACGCGGGCAAGCTCGACGTCCGCGCGCGCATCGCCTATCTCGTCGATCCGGGCTCGTTCCAAGAGCTCGGGACGCTCGTCGGCGGCTCGGACGCGCCGGCCGACGCGATCGTCATGGGTTCGGGCCGCATCGACGGCCGCCCGGTGATGGTCGCGGCCGAGGACTTCACGGTGAAGGCGGGCACGATCAGCGCCGCCGCGAACGCGAAGCGGTACCGGGTCGCGGAGATCGCGGCCACCGACCGCGTGCCGTTGATCATGATGCTCGAGGGCGCCGGGTACCGGGCCGACGGCCGGGGCCACGCTGCACCAACACCCACCGACATGATCGCCCAGGCGCGGTGCTCGGGCCGCGTGCCGATGGTGACGGCTGTGCTCGGCGCGTCCGCCGGGCACGGTGCGCTCGTCGCGCCCGTGTCCGACTTCGCGGTGATGAGCGAGCACGCGTCGATCTTCACCGCCGGTCCGCCCGTCGTGCTCGAATCGATGGGCGAGACGATCAGCAAGGAGGACCTCGGCGGTCCCAAGGTCGCGCTCAAGAGCGGGCTGATCCACAACGGTGCCACCGACGACGCCGGCGCGCTCGACCTCGTGCGCGCATACCTGAGTTACTTCCCGAGCTCGGCCTGGTCGTATCCGCCCCACGTCGCGGGCGGCGACGACGGCACCCGGCTCGTTCCCGAGATCCTCGACATCGTGCCGCGCAACGGCCGGCGCGTCTACAACATACACAAGGTGATCGACGTCGTGTTCGACGCGGGCTCATGTCTCGAGGTGCAACCCGAGTTCGGGCGGCCCGTCATCACCGCGCTCTGCCGGCTGGGCGGTCATCCCGTCGCCGTCGTCGCGAACCAACCTCACGTGATCGCGGGCTCGATCGACGCGGACGGCGCCGACAAGGCCGCGCACTTCATCACCGTCGCCGACTCGTTCCACGTGCCGCTCGTGTTCTTGTCCGACAATCCGGGCGTGCTGCCGGGCAGCAAGTCCGAGCAACAGGCGATCCTCCGCAAGGGCGCGCGCATGTACGTCGCGCAGGCGCAGGCGACGTCACCGAAGTTCGAGGTCACGCTGCGCAAGGCCTACGGGTTCGGCTCGATGGTGATGGGCATGATCCCGTTCGACGGGCAGTCGGCCGTGTTCGGCTTCCCCGGAGTCACGATGGGCGCGATGGGCGCCGCGGCGATGAGCCGGGCGAGAGGATCGGACGACGACGAGGCGGCGATGTTGCGCGACCAGGAGGTCCAGGCTTCGTATCGGTCGGCACGCGGGTTCGGGTTCGACGAGCTGATCGATCCGCGCGAGACGCGCAACGTGCTGTTGCATTCGCTCGAGCGCGCGCTCCACCGCCGCCAGGCGTCCGCGGAACCCGTCGCCCGCATCGGCATCACGCCCTGAGCTCACGCACGGTTGGTCGGCGGCTATGGAGTTCAACCTCTTCCTCCCGCAGATGCGCATGTCGTTCGACGACCTGGTCGGGCGCGCCCGCGCGGCCGAAGCCGCCGGATTCGTGGGCCTGACCGGCATGGACCACCTCGCGCCCCCGCTGGCGCTGGAGCAGCCGATGTTCGAGGCGGTCGTCACCGCGACGTGGCTCGCCGCGCACACCGAGCGACTGAAGCTCGGGTCACTCGTCCTCTGCGACGCGTTCCGCCTGCCTGCGGTGCTCGCGCGCCAGGCCGTGTCGATCGATCACGCTTCCGGGGGACGGTACGAGCTCGGCATCGGTGCGGGTTCGGTGCCCGACGAGCTCGTGACATTCGGCGCGGGCTCGACCGAGCCGCGCGCACGGGTCGCGCGGCTGCGGGAGACGTTGGAGGTCGTCCGCGCGCTGTGGTCGGGCGACGTCGTCGACTACGCGGGCGACTACCACCGGCTCGTGGGCGCCCGCCAGGTTCCGGCTCCGCTCGGGCACATCCCGATCGTGATCGGCGGCAAGGGTCCGAAGATGCTCGCGCTCGTGCGCGAGTTCGCCGACTGGTGGAACATCGACGTCAGCGGCCTGCACCGGCTCGACGAGCTGCGGGCGCAGGTCGGCGACGCCCGCCCGTCGATCCAGGAGATGATCGCGCTCGTGCCGCGCGGTGCCGACCGCGAGGCCGTGGCCGCCCAGGTGAAGCGGCGCTTCGGCTGGTCGCGTCCCGTGATCGGCACGTCGACCGAGCTGGTCGACCACTACGGGAGGCTCGCGGCGCGGGGCATCGAACGCGTCTACACGTGGTTCTGCGACTTCGCGCCGCCCGAGACGCTGGCCGAGTTCGGCGAGGAGGTCATCGCGCCCCTCGGCCCGTCCAATGGTCGCTGACCGACCTCGGGTGTCGCTCGTCGACCAATGGACACCGGCTCACGTGCCGCCGAAGAAGAACGCGTCGGCGTTGTCGTAGAGCCACGCCTGCCGGACCTCGTCGGGGAGATCGAGCGCGGCGGCTTCGCCCAGGCATCGTTGCATCGACAGGACGGGATAATCGGACGCGAAGAGGATGCGGTCCTTGCCGCGCGTCGACATGTAGTGCAAGAGCGACTGCGGAAGGCGCTTCGGCGACCACGCCGACGTCATCAGCCGCAGGTTGCGGTACTTGATCATCAGGCGGATCGCGGTGTCCCACCACGGATCCGCTCCGTGGATCATGCACAGCTTCAGCTCGGGAAAGCGGTAACACACGCGGTCGAGGTGCAGCGGGTTCTGCGGCTCGGCCGGCAGTGGTGGTCCGGGGATCCCCGTATTCATGCACAGCGGAAGGTCGAGCTCGCAGCACTTCACGTACAGCGGGTAGTAGACGGGATCGGTCGGCGGGTACATGCCGTCGCCCCAGAAGCTCGGGCCGACGAGCGCGTACGCCGCCGGGTGGTTCCGCGCGAATGCCTCGAGCGCGCGCACCGTCGGCATCGGTTTCAGCAGGTTGTATCCACCGACCGCGAGCGCGAACCGGTCGGGCCGCGCTTCGACGAACGACAGCGCGCGACCCTCGGTCGCGCGCACGTTCGTGAGCAGGATCGCCCGCTCGACGCCGTTCGCATCCATATCGTCGATGAGCTCCGAGAGCTCGGGACTCTTGAAGAACGAGTCGTCCGCCTTGAAGTAGTCCTCCTTGACGCGAACCATCCAGTCGGGCAGCTCCCGGTCGGCAAAGTCGACGTTCACCAGGCAGTCGATCGCGCGCGTCATCGCGCTATCTTGCCTCTCGGTCGCCCCCGAGCCACCCTCGTGGCAACGGGAGCGGCAGGTCGGTGTAGGTGACGATCCCGGGCGGCGCCGCGACCACCAATGGGATCGCGTTGATCGCGGGCATCGCGGTCATGATCATGCCGAGCACCATGAAGTCGGCGAAGGTGGTGGCTTCGAAGTCGGGAGGCGGCAGGAACGCCAGCCGCGTGTGCACGGTCGGGCGACCGTCGACCTCGATGAAGTAGCCCTCCTCGATCGGCCAGTCGGGTTCGAGCGTCTGGCCCTTCTTCCAGCGCACGCGCAGCTCCACGACAGTGCGCCCGCCGACGCGCCCGTGCCAGCTCGCGGCGATGCCGGCCACGCAGCCGGCGGGGATGGTCCACGACCCGAGGTCGAGATCCTGCGTGGTCTGCGCGTACTCGGCCTCGCACGTGATCTCGTCGAGCTCGACGCCGAGTGCGTCGGCGACCATCGCCACTGCTTCGCCGAACACCGCGGTGCCGTGCGCGGTCATGGCGGGGAGCTCGGGATCGTCGATCGGCCGCGCGAATCCGGCAGGCATCTCCGTGGCCGGCGAGTCGTACAGCGTGCTGTCGGCCGACTCCGTGATGGTGATCTTGTCCACCCGGTCGCATATGCCGGCCGTGACGATCGCGAGGAGCTCCGCGAAGCCGGGGTTGATGCCCGTCCC
>DATMUX010000341.1:0-2544 GCA_035563695.1 Acidimicrobiia bacterium | reverse complement strand
GGGCCGGGGCCGGCCGGTCAGCCGCCCGCGCCCGACGCCTGAGCGCTCGTGCGCCAGTTCGGGATGCTGGGCGCGTTCGGCTGGAGCGAACGAAGGTACGCCACCAGCTGACTGATCTGCTGGTCGGTCAGTGTGCCGCCGTAGTCCTGGCTCCAGGCGGGCATCGCCGAGCCGGGGACGCCGCTCGAGACGAGCAGGTGCGCCTGGCCGTCGGTGACGCTCGACAGGAACTGCTTCGAGTTGAGGGTCGGCGCGCTGCCGCCGCCGGCGGCGTCCTTGCCGTGACATTGTGCGCAGTTGTTGGCGAAGAGCGTCGCGCCGATGGCGGTGTAGTCGCGCGTCTGCTGCTTCAGCGCGTCGCTGCGCAGGCTCGGCTCACGCACGCGGTACAGCACGAAACCGGCGAGCAGCACGACCATGAAGACGAGGCCCCACGCGAGATAACGGTTCAGGCTGCGGTCGAGCCACTCGGGTTCGAAGGGGGGCGGCTTCGGGCGTTCGCGCGGCATGTCAGGCGCTCTCGTAGGTGTTCGTGCCGCGCGGCGGCCCGGTGATCTCCTTGCTCGTGTCGACGACGAGCTTGTTGCCCACGATCGCGAGCGGGTACCGGTTCATGCCGTGCGGGGCGGGCCCCTTGATGTACTCGCCGGCGAGGTCGAAGACCGACCCGTGGCACGGGCACTCGAACCGCTTGCCGTTCGGGAGCGGTACGTGGCAGCCGAGGTGCGGGCACTTCGTCGACAACGCGAACGGTGTGTTCTTCACGACGGTCACGTAGAGGCGGCCGGCCGGCACGGGAGTCACGCTGCCCTCGGTGAAGCTCGACACGTCGCCGACGACGATCTTGCCGCCGGTGGCGCCCGTCGTGAGCGGTCGCAGCGCCTCGTATGCGGTGTACGCGCCGGCGCCGATCAGCAACGCGCCCCCGATCTTCCATCCCGTGCGCAGGACGTCGCGGCGACTCTGCTGGTCCGTGCCTTTCTCTTCGTTGCTCTCGGTCGACTCCATGTTCCGTCTCCTTAGAGCTCCACGTACGAATGCGTCCACGGCGCGATGAACTTCCAGCCCGGCCCCCGGAAGAACACGCCGATCACCGTGAGGATCACGGCGATCGCGAGCAACACGCTGAACAACACGACCGCGACCTTGCGGAACGAAGCGCGGGTGTCGGGGTTCCGGTCGATGTAGGGCAGCAGGAACAGCGTGAGCACGGCCCCCGCCGGGATCAATATCCCGGCGATCAGCGGGTCGAAGTGCGACAGGAGCTCCTGCAGCCCGGAGAAGTACCACGGTGCCTTCGCGGGCTCGGGGGTGAGGTCGGGGTTCGCGATCGCGCGCAGCGGCGCGCTGAACGCAACACCGAGGGCGAGCACCGTCGCGGCCACCCCGAGCGCTACCACCACGTGCCGCACGATGAGGTGCGGCCAGCTGTACACGGTGTCATCGACGGGCCGCTGCGCTTCGGTCACCGATTCGCGGTCGACCACGCCGAGCAGGCGCACCCGCCCGCCGTACAGCTCCGGTGTCGCGGCCGCCATCGCGGCAGCGGCCGGCGCGGGCACGGGACGCTCGGTCGCTTCCTCGCTGAACGTCCCGACCTCCGATCGCTGTACCGCGAAGCCGTCCTTGCGCACGCGCCAGATGTGCACCGACAGCAGTAGCACCATCGATGCCGGCAGCACCGCGACGTGCAGTGCGTAGAACCGCAACAAGGTGCTCTGGCCGATCTGCGGTCCGCCGATCAGCAAGTCCTGGAGCTTCCCGCCGAACACGGGTACGTAGTGCACCAGGTTCGTGCCGACGGTCACGGCCCAGTAGGCGAGCTGGTCCCACGGCAGCAGGTACCCGGTGAACGAGAACCCGAGCGTGATGAGGAGCAACAGGACGCCGATGCCCCAGTTGAACTCCCGCGGCTTCTTGTACGCGCCCGCGTAGAACACGCGCACGAGATGCAGCGCCACCGTGAGCACCATCAGGTGCGCCGCCCACCGATGCACGTTGCGGATGAGCTGCGCGAAGCCGACGCCGGTCTTGAGGCTCTGCATGTTGCCGTACGCGCTGTTGACCGACGGCGTGTACACGAACATGAGGTACACGCCGGTGACGAGCAGGATGCCGAACAACACCGCCGCGATGAAGCCCAAGCGGAACGAGTAGCGAATCCGCAGCACTCGCTTCGGGATGCGGACCGGGTACAGGTGCAGGAAGAAGTTGCTGAACGACTGCAGCGCTCGCCCGCGCGGGGTGTCGAGCTGCGGATGACGGAACATCGACCGCCACACCTCGCTGCGCTTCACACGGGCGGTGATGCCGTGATCGACGGAGGTGCGGCCCGGTTCGAGCGCGTTCGTGCTCGGAGTCGCGCTCGCGTCGCCGATGTCGGTGTCAGCCATGGGTGAGTTCCTTCGCGTGGACCATCGAGAGCGCGCCCGGCGGGCAGCGATTCACACAGAGTCCGCAACGGATGCAGAGGTCCTCGTCGAGCAGGAGGACCGATTGCTGCTCGGTCCCCGCGCCGACGACGTCGGCGCGGGCGATCGTGAT
>DATMUX010000340.1:0-4368 GCA_035563695.1 Acidimicrobiia bacterium | reverse complement strand
CGACGGCGAAGTCGTACATGGTCCACCTCCTTGGTGGTTTCGGGCGGCTCCGTGCCTCCCATCACCCGCTTCGACCCGCGCGGATGGCAAAAGGTGACACATCGGCCCGTCCCCAACCTCCAACCTGCGTCAGAAAAGCGCGTGTGGCATGGCTCAGTGACGCAGGTTGAGCGAAGGGGGGCTACAGGCGGCCGTCGGCCTCGAGCTCGTCGAGCTTGGTGCGCAGCTCGTCCAGCAGCCCCGCCGAGGCCGAGAGCAGTTCCTCGATCCGGGCGACGTAGGCGTGCGGGGAGTCGTCGCTCACCTCGTCGTCGGCGTCGATCTCGTTCACGACCGCGGCGCCGAACTCGCTCTGTTCCTCGGGGACGAGCACGATGCCGCGCCGGTCGTCGGGGCCGCCCGTCCACTCGATCATCACCGCCACGCCCGCGGTCTCGAGCCGGCGGCGCAGCACCTGGGCCTGGAGCTTGGGCCATTCGCCCAGCTCGACGAGCCCGCCCCCGTCGTCGTCGTCATCGTCGTCGTCGACGTCGTCGAGGTGCTCGGGCCGCTCGGTCACGAGCGCCACCCGGCAGTCGGCGCACTGCGTCGAGCCGAGGCGGTACTCGGCTCCGCACGAGGGACACCACAACGTCGGCTCTTCGAGATCCACGGGCGGGGAGTGTAGGAGGCCCCGTCGGTACGATGGGGTCGATGCCGACCAGGCCGACCGCGCCGAGCGCGCCCCCGACGCCCACGGCACGTTTCCACGTCGAGACCCTCGGTTGCCCGAAGAACGCGGTCGACTCCGACAAGGTGGTCGCGGCGCTGCTCGCCGACGGCCTCGAACCGGCGGCGTCGGCCGGGGAGGCCGATCTCGTCGTCGTGAACACCTGCGCCTTCATCGAGGCGGCCCGGCAGGAGTCGATCGACGTGGCCCTGGCGCTGGGAGCGGCGCGCAAGCCCGGTGCCCGGCTGGTGCTCACCGGGTGCATGGCCGAGCGCTACGGCGACGAGCTCGCGGCCGCGATGCCCGAGGCCGACGCCGTCGTCGGCTTCGGAAGCGAAGCCGCGCTCGCCGACGTCGTGCTCCGGGGGCGCAAGCCGACCGGCGTGCGCGATCTGCTCGACCTGCCGCGGGCCGCGCCGGCGGCGCCGTGGGCCTACGTGAAGATCGCCGAGGGTTGCGATCGCGCGTGCGCGTTCTGTGCGATCCCGTCGTTCCGCGGCCCGCAGCGCTCGCGCGACCCCGAAGCGATCGTGGCCGAGGCTCGCGCGCTCGTGGAACAGGGCGTGGCCGAGATCGTGCTCGTCGCCCAGGACCTCGCGTGGTACGGGCGCGACGCGGGCGCGACCGACGCGCTCGCGCAGTTGCTGCGCGCGCTCGACGGCCTGCGGGCGGGCGGGCTCGAGCGCGTCCGGCTGCTGTACCTCTACCCGTCGGAGGTGAAGGACCCGCTCGTCGCCACGATGCTCGAGCTGCCGTCGGTGGTGCCGTACTTCGACCTGTCGTTGCAGCACGCCGCGCCCGGGCTCCTGCGGCGCATGAAGCGGTGGGGCAGCGGCGAACGGTTCTCGGCCATCATCGACGGCATCCGCGCGCAGGAGCCCGGCGCGGCGTTCCGCTCGTCGTTCATCGTCGGCTTCCCGGGTGAGACCGAAGCCGATCACGACGCGCTCCTCACGTTCCTCGCGCACGCGCGCCTCGACTGGGCCGGGTTCTTCGCGTTCTCGCCCGAGGACGGCACGCCCGCGGTCGCGCTCGACGGCCGCGTCGGGGAGTCGCTCGTGCGGGAGCGCCTGCGCGAGTGTGGCGAAGTGCAGGAGCCCATTACCGCGGGCGCCCGGGCCGCGCTGCTCGGAACCGAGGTCGACGTGCTGGTCGACGGCACCGACGACGACGGCCTCTACGGCCGCACCTACCGGGAGGCGCCGGAGATCGACGGCATCGTCCGGCTCGTCGCGCACGACGTGTTCGCCCGCCCCGGTGCCGTCGTGCGCGCCACCGTGTGCGGGGTAGCCGGGCCGGATCTCGACGCCAAGGTGACCGCATGACGGCCGCGTCCGCGCACGCGCGCGACCCGCACGCGACGAAGCGCTTCGGTCAGAGCGCGCTCGCGACGCCGGCCAACTTCATCACGCTCGCGCGCATCGCCGTGGCCGTCCCGACACTTGCGCTGATCCGCAGCAACGGTTCGAGCTGGGTCACGGTGTCGCTGTGGTTCGCGATCACGGCGAGCGACAGTCTCGACGGCTGGCTGGCGCGCCGCGACGGCGCGACGCGATCGGGCGCGTTCCTCGATCCCGTCGCCGACAAGCTGATCGTGCTCGGCGGGCTCGCGGTGCTCGCCGACCGGGGCGTGTTCCCGTGGTGGCCGGTGGTGATCGTCGCGGTCCGCGAGATCGGCATCTCCGCGTATCGCTCGATCGCGGGCCGGCGCGGCATCGTGCTGCCCGCACTGCGCCTCGGCAAGTACAAGGCGTTCACGCAGTACTGCTCGGTGGGGTTCGTGCTCCTGCCGTGGACGGCCGGTGCCGAGCGGTTCCAGAACTTCGTGCTCGCGGTTGCGGTGACCCTGACGGTGGTGTCGGGCGTGCAGATCCTGCGCCACGGCTACATCGACTGGCAGCGCCAGGACACCTGAGCGATTCCTCACGCCGATTCCTCACGCGAGGAGGGAGGGCGCCGGAACGCCCTCCCTCCTCGGTGGTGGTGCCGTTGATCAGTGTCCGGTGAGCAGCTGCAGGCTCTTGGTGACGAACCGGTAGCCCGCCCCCGTCGACACGAGGCCGACGATGTCGTTGCGACCGAGGTTCGCGACGCTGCCGATGTTCCCCGCGTCGCCGAACCGGTAGACGCCGCCGTTCGACGTGACCAACCAGTACCCGCGCCCGGTCGGGGTCGCGAGCATGGCGACGACGGGGCGGCGGAGGTGCAGGTTCGCGGTCGAGCCGTAGAACCGTGCGTCACCGTAGGAGAACACGCCGCCGTCGGCCGCAAAGAGCCAGTAGCCCTTCGCCGTCGGCGTCGCGGCCATGGCGACGATCGGTGCCGCGAGGCGGAGGTTGCCCGTCGAGCCGTAGAACCGCGCGTCGCCGAAGCTGAACACGCCGCCGTCGGCCGCGAACATCCAGTAACCGTGCCCGCTCGGCGTCGCCACGATGCCGATGACGGGCTTGGCGAGGTGCGGCAGCGCGTGCAGGTCGCCGTACGTCCGGGGCGACACGATGCCCTTGGCCGTCGCGGTCCACGTCGTGGCTCCGTGGGTGGTCGCACCGACGACGCCGGCTGCGGCTCGCCGCACCCGCGCGCCGTCGTAGAAGTACGGGCCGTTGATCGACCGGGGCACGGTGGCGATGACGACCGTCACGGCCGAGGGGACCGAGCTGTGACCCGCGGCGTTCGTCGCGGTCACAACGACCCTGATCGTGCGGTCGACGTCGGCGATCGCGAGCACGTACGCCGTCTTCGTCGCGCCGGCGATGTTCGCGCACGACGCGCCCTTGCTCGTGCACCGCTGCCACTGGTACGTGAACACCGGCGCGGGCGTGCCCGTCCACGTTCCCTTGTGTGCGGTGAGCGTGCGCTGCTCGACGGCCGGTCCGGTGATCGAGGGCCGCACGCTGTTCGCGGGAGCCACCGTCGCCGGTGCGACCGCGGCGGTCAGCGTCGACGTCGCGGGCGTGTCGCCGGCAGTGTTGTGCGCGGTCACGGTCACCTTGATCTTGTGACCGGCCTCGTTGGCCGTCAGCGTGTAGGTGTTCTCGTCGGTTCCGATGTCGGCGCAGTTGTTGCCGGCGTTGTCGCAGCTCTTCCACTGGTAGTGGAACGTGATCGGCGCCGTGCCGGTCCAGGTGCCGTTCGTGGTCGTCAGCTGCTGCCCGGCGGTCGTCGTGCCGCTGATCGCGGGGGCCACGGTGTTGGCCGGTGCGGCCGCCGCGACGACGACCGTCGCGCCCGAGACCGCGGCCTCGTCGCCGCCGCCGTTGGTGGCCGTGACGACGACCTTGATGGTGTGGCCGACGTCGCCCGACACGAGCGTGTACGTGGAGTTGGTCGCGCTGTTGATGTTGGTGCAGTTGAGACCGGCCCCGTCACACTGCTTCCACTGGTACGTGAACGTGATGGTCGGCGTGCCGGTCCAGGTGCCGTTGGTCGTGGTCAACTGCTGGCCGTCGGTCGTGGTGCCGCTGATCGCGGGGGCCACGGTGTTGGACGGGGCTACGGCGTCCACCACTGCAGTGGCATCCGAGGTGCCGTTGCCGGCGCCGTCGCCGTTCGTGCCCGTGACGACCGCGCGGATGGTGTGACCCGCGTCGGCGGGCACGATTGTGTACGTGGAGGCGGTCGCGTCGACGATGTCGACACAGCCGTTCCCCGCGTCGTCG
>DATMUX010000339.1:0-10452 GCA_035563695.1 Acidimicrobiia bacterium | reverse complement strand
ACCATGATGTTGCCTTCACGGCCGTGTCGCTCGCCCCCATCCCCGCCATCCTGTCCTACAAGCGGCGAATGGGGTGGACCTTCCCGTGGGCGTCATCGCGGGGCAGCGACTTCAACTACGACTTCATCGTGTCCTTTACCGAGGACCAGCAGCGTGCGGGTGACGTCGAGTACAACTTCGCGCCGCGGAACATCGCACCGGCCCCGGGTCAGGGTCCCGTCGAGCACGCGACGATGTGCGGGACCGACGTTGCGACATACCTGCGCCAGGCACCGGGGATGAGCGCCTTCGCGTTGGAAGACGGCGTCGTGTACCACACCTATTCGGCCTACGCGCGGGGATTGGATGCGCTGTGGGGCATGTACCAGTGGCTCGATCGTGCACCCAAGGGACGCAACGAGACCGGGCCCTGGTGGCACAGGCACGACGAGTACGGCGCGCGATAACCGGCGCAGATTGCCCGCGCTCGCGCAAGATCGCGGCTTTCGGATCTGCGCGTGAGCGGGAGCGCGGCGGCGCCGCGGATGGGAGACTGCGGTGGTGATCGAGCCGCGGTTTGGTTACGCCGACAGCGCCGGACTGGACATCGCGTACGCGGTGTACGGCAATGGCCCGGTCGATGTGCTGGTGGTGACCGGCATGATCGGCGACATCGGGATGAGTGAGGAAGTCCCGTGGTATCGGGAAGTCGTGGAGCGAGTGCCGAGCTTCGCGCGCCTCATCATGATGGATAAGAGGGGCGAAGGCCTGTCGGACGGGGAGGGTCGGCTCGCGACCTTCGAGGACGGGATCGACGACGTGCGGTGCGTGCTCGACACGGTGGGCAGCGAGCGAGCCGTGATCCTGGTGAGCACCGACGCCTGCCCACTCGGGATCCTGTTCGCGGCCTCGTATCCCGATCGGGTGTCGGGCCTGGTATGTCGCGAAGGTTGGGCGCGCCCCTTCTCGGGGGATGACGAATCGATGCGCGCGGCGGGTCCCCGCACCGAGATGATGCGCGAGTTGCTTGCACTGGTTCGTCGCGAGTGGGGAACGGGCGGCTTCTTGGCGATCACCGTCGACGGTGCTCCCGATGAGGAGATCTTGCGCGCGGCCGCGGCCCGTTGGGAACGCCGCGCGGCAACGCGACGACATGCCGAGGAGCGTTTTTGGATGTTCGGGTACACCGACGTGCGAGCGGCGCTGCCGCTCGTGTCGTGCCCCACGCTCGTGGTGCACAACCGTGGCGACTTCGGCTACCTGCCCGAGTGGGGTCGCTATGTTGCCGAGCACGTCGCCCGGGGGACCTTCGTCGAGCTGCCCTACGACAAGGTCTACTCCTGGACGGGCGAAGGTGAGCATGCCGCGCTCGATCACGTCGAGCGGTTCGTCCGTGAGGAGCTCGGTGTTGCCGCCGCTCCGGCGCAGCGGCAGCTGGTCACGGTGCTGTTCACCGACATCGTCGACTCGACCCGTACGGCCCGCGAGGCGGGCGATACCGCCTGGCGCCAACGGCTGAACCGTTTCGAACGCGACGCGGCCATGATCATCGGCCGCCAACGCGGAGACGTGGTCAAGACCACGGGTGACGGAGTCGTTGCCATCTTCGATGGTCCGGGCCGGGCGGTCGAGGCATCACTCACCGTGCGCGACCACGCGCGCGGCCTCGGTCTCGAGCTCAGGTCCGGGCTCCATACGGGAGAGATCGAACGCCGCGCCGAGGACATCAGCGGGCTCGCCGTCAATCTGGCATCACGCGTCCAGAGCATCGCCGACCCCGGCGAGATCGTCGTGACGAGGACCGTGGTCGACCTCACCATCGGATCTTCCTACACGTACGAACCGCGACCGACCGAACAGGACCTCAAGGGCTTCGATCGCAGCTTCGCACTGTTCACCGTCTGCTGAACCCTTCCTTGCCCGATCTGTCACCTCGGCGTGGTCATGAGAGAATTGCGCGCATGCTCGATCACGTCTCGATCCAATGCGCGGATGTCTCGACCAGCGCCCGGTTCTACGACGCGGTGCTCGCGCCCCTCGGTGGGACGCGCGTCATGGACTTCGGCGAGGTCGTCGGTTATGGCATACCGCCTCAGCCGACGTTTTGGATCGGTCCGCAAACGACCGGAGAGGGGCTTTCGGGAGACTCACCTCGCCTTCGCGGCACCGGACCGAGCGGCGGTACGTGCGTTCCTGTCCGCTGCGGCAGCGCTCGGCGCGGAGGTCTTGCACGAGGCTCGGGTCTGGCCCGAATACCACCCCAACTACTACGGAGCGTTCGTTCGCGACCCCGACGGCAACAACGTCGAGGCTGTCTGTCACGCTCCCGGATAACACGGCGCGGGCCGGCTATCCGGTAAGCGCGGCCGGCTCTGCCCGGCGAACGCGAAGGTACTCGTCGACTCCGAAGAGCCGCTGTGTGCGCTGGTCCTTCGCAAGGAAGAAGCGTCGCGCAGTCGAACCGTCGACGATCTCCGGCGTCATCACGTCCGTGACCCGGCCTTCGTTGACGATCGTTGCCGTGCCGCGAGCCAGCACGTTCTTCACCCAGTCCGTGTCGGGTCCGTAGGGGAGCGTGATGACGAAACCGTCGTCGGTCGCAGCGGCGCGTACCGGCGTCCGGTACGCGCGCCCGGACGCCCGGCCGACGTGTTCGACGATCGAGGCGTAGGCGCCGGGCGTTCCGGCAGACTTCATCGCGGGTCCTCGAGTTGCACGGCTGAGCTTGCGCACCGCGTTCCGCACCACGGTCGACTTTGCGCGCATGCCGACGACGAAGGCGACGCCAACTGCGCCAACCGCGATGGCCCAGAAGGCAAAGCCCTTCATGATGATCTTCCACATCTCGCGGGCCTCCCCGACGGTGTTCGGACCCTCGATGCTCATGCGGTCGGCGGCCGCCCGACAGAGGCGAAAGGCCCTGCCGTGCCGTCGGCGCCCGACGAGCGCCGGCGCTCAGGTTTCGGGCGAGTCCGGCAGGTCGTCGAGTCCGAACACACGAATTGCGTTGCCGCGCACGAGCTTGTGCACGACCTCGGCGGGGAGCCCGGCCATGATGTCCGCCGCGACCGCGCGACTGTCGGGCCACGTCGAGTCGGAGTGCGGGTAATCGACTTCGAACATCACGTTGCCGGTCCCGACCGATTTCAGCGACTCGACGCCGTGATAGTCGCGGAAGAAGCAGGCGTACACCTGGCGGTAGTAGTACGTGGATGGCAGCTCGTCGATCTCGCCGCCGGTCGCGACCCACGAGTGGTGCTGCTGCCAAACGTCGTCGGCGCGCTCGAGCAGGTACGGGATCCAACCGATCTGGCTCTCCGCGTAGAGCAGCCGCAGTCCGGGGAACTGGGCGAGCTTGCCCGAGAAGAGCCAATCGGCGAGCGAATTCATGCAGTTGCCGTAACCGATCGTGATCGCCACGCTCAGCGGCGCATCGGCCGACGTCGACGGCATCTTCGTTCCGGAACCGATGTGCAGGCATACGACCGTCCCGGTCTCCTGACATGCGGCGAAGAACGGATCCCAGTCGCCGCTATGGATGCTCGGCAGGCCGAGGTAGGCGGGAATCTCCGAGAAGCACACGGCGCGCACGCCCCGCGCCGCGTTCCGCCGTACTTCGTCGGCCGCGAGCTGCGGGTCCCACAGCGGCACGATGCAGAGCGGCACCAGCCGCCCGTCGCTTCCGGCGCACCACTCCTCGACCATCCAGTCGTTGTACGCGTCGACGCACAGCCGCGCGACCTCGCGATCCTTGGCCTCGAGGAACGTCTGACCGCAAAAGCGCGGGAAGTTCGGGAACGACAGCGAGGCCTGCGTCCAGTTGACGTTCATGTCGGCCAGACGTTCCTTGGAGTCGTAGCAACCGGGGCGCACGTCGTCGTAGGTCGTCGCGGTCATGGTGACCTCGGAGCGGGGACGGCCGACCGCCGTCACGGCGCGCTTCAGCGAGAAGTAGAGATCCTCGTAGACCCAGTAGTCGACGAGCGGGCCGTCGGTGCCCGGGCGTTCGAGGTAGCGCGCACCGGCGAGCTCTAGGCCACCGGCGGGGAGCCGCTCGACGTGCGGGCCCGCGTCGCGGTACCGGGCCGGAAGGCGCGAGGTCCACACGCCGGGTGGCTCGATCACGTGATCGTCGACGCTGACGATCCAAGGCACATCGATGCTCGGCGACGTCATTGCGAGGCTCCCGGTCTCTCGGATGGTCATTCGGTCCAGTCGACGCGGTCGGAGCGCGCCGGCTGGCGGCCGAGTCGCATCGGATTGAGCGGCGAGTCGACCATCACGACGCGGTCCCATGCCCGCGCATCGAGGCCGCGCCGCCACTTATGTAGATCGCCGTCGGCCTCGCCCTCGCCCCACTGCTGCCACGTCGGGATCGCCCACAGCAGCAGCGCCTCGTCGTCGTAGGCCATCGCGGTGGTGAACGCACCGAACAGCTCCCAGCCGTGGCGCGCGTGCAATTCGGACGCGTCGCGTGCTCGTTCGAGCAGATCACCTGCCGCGCCGGGCTCGACCTTCACGAGCTCGTGCGCGTAGACGTCGCCGCGCACACCCGCGGCGCACAGCTCTTCGATCGTGCGCGTCCAGGGCGCCGGCACGACGATGCGGTCGTAGCCGCCGCTGCGGAATTCGGCGGCCTTCGCCCACCACTTCACGAGCGCCGGGTCCTGCGCGCCCTTGCCGACCGCCTCGACACGGAACGACGCCGCGAGACCGGACCAGCCGTCGTGCTCCCACATGTTGATCGTCTTCGGCCACGCCCCCGTCGAACCGATCAATGCCCACACGCCATAACAGAGCTGGCCGCGTTCCTCCCGGCCGATCGGGCTCCAGTTCGCCGTCATGTGTTGCATGTAGTCGGCGCGGTGATGCCCGATGACATCGATGAGCTCGTGGATGTACACGCGATCGTTCATTGCCCTCCACCCTCGTCGGCTGGCGCGGCAAGAAGCTCCCAGGCGTTGCCTTCGGGATCGGCGATCATTGCGGTCCGCGCGCCCGGACGGTGGCTCGCCGGCGGAAGCAGCACGGCGCATCCGGCGGTGCGGGCCCGCCGAGTGAGCGCGTCGACATCGTTGAGGTCGTCGAGGTTGAGCGCGGCGTAACGCCATCCACCCGGCTGGAACCATGCATCGGTCTCCGGCGGGTCGCCGAGCAGTGCTCGTGGGAAGAACAGCTTGAGTCGCGCGGCGTCTCGCCGCAACTTGTACACGATGCCGACTTCGACCTCGAATCGTTTCACGACGGTGAAGCCGAACACGTCGACGTAGAACCGCAGAAGGGTCGGTTCGTCGCGTCCGACGAGGCCGGCTTCGAGCGCGACCGTCATTCCGGGCCCGGACCGGGTGCGCCGATTTCGTGGCCGGCGCGGGTGACGATCGCGACATTGCCGTCGAGCAGGCGCATGGTCCAAGGATACGTGTAGATCTTTTGTGGTAACCAGCCGCATGGCCGGGATAGGTTCTGCGGGTACCACCGCGAAAGGCTGATGCCATGGCCGAGGTGCCGGTCGAGAGTCTCGGCTCGATCTTTGCCGACGCGGCCGCGTACGCCGAACCGGATCGTTGGCACGCGGCCGCGAGCCGTATTCGAGCCGAGCGTCCGATCCTCGAGGTGGAGCTCGACGACTTCCCGACGTTCTGGGCGATCACCAAGCACGCCGATGTGCTCGAGATCGAACGCAACCCCGATGTCTTCACCAACGCACCACTGCCGACGCTGACCCCGAAGGCGAACGCGGCGGCTGCCGCGGCGCCGCCGGTCAAGACGCTGATCCAGATGGACGGCGACGAGCACAGAGCGCATCGCAATGTCGTGAACGACTGGTTCAAGCCGGGGAACGTCAAGAAGCTGCAGGCGCGCGTCGATGAGCTCGCCCGCGCCTCCGTCGACCACATGGCGGCGATGGGCGGCCGGTGCGACTTCGTGAGCGATGTCGCGCTCCAGTTCCCGCTGCAGGTGATCCTGTCAATTCTCGGCTTGCCCGAGCGCGACTACGGGCGGATGCTTGAGCTCACCCAGGAGCTGTTCGGCGCCGAAGACCCGGACATCGCTCGACTCGGCGACGACCAGGGAATCTTCGCCGTCATCCTCGACTTCGTGAACTACTTCAACGCGCTCGCCGCCGACCGGCGCGCGTGTCCGACCGCCGATCTCGCGTCGGTGATCGCGAACGCCGAGATCGACGGAGCGCCGTTGGCCGACATGGACATGCTGGGCCACTACCTCATCATCGCGACCGCCGGTCACGACACCACGTCGAACGCGATCAGCGGTGGCCTGCTCGCCCTGCTCGAGCATCCCGACCAGCTCGAGCTGCTGCAGGCCGAACCCGACCTCATCGACGGCGCCGCCGACGAGATCATCCGCTATGTCTCACCGGTGAAGCACTTCCTGCGCAATTGCCAGGAGCCTTTCACTCTGCGCGACGTCTCCTTCGAACCGGGCGACCACCTCTACCTGTCGTTCGCGTCGGCGAACCGCGACGAAGACGTGTTCACCGACCCGATGCGCCTCGACGCGCGCCGACCCAACGCGTCGAGTCACCTCGCGTTCGGGTTCGGTCGCCACTTCTGCCTCGGCGCCCATCTCGCGCGGATGGAAGTGCGCTCGATCTTCAAGGCTCTCCTGCCGCGCCTCGAGCGCATCGAGCTCGCGGGTGACCCGTCGTGGATCAAGGCCTACTTCGTCGAAGGACCGAAGAGCATCCCGATCCAGTACCGCCTGCGCTGAGCGCCCACGACGGCATCGCGGTCATGACAGACCGACGAGCTCCGCGCAGTTGTCGCGCATGATGCGCTGCACCTCGGCAGGAGTGAAGTCGGTGAGCTCGTTGGTGAAGGAGGCCGGGTCGGCGAGGCCTTCACCGTGGGGCCAGTCGGAGCCGAAGAGGACTCGTTCGACGCCGAGAGTGTCGGCGAGCCGGCGGATGTCCTCCTCGTAGTACGGGGTCGTCCACACGTGGCCGCGGATCGTGTCGAGCGGCGGCTCCGGGAACATCCACGGCGCCCGGTTCGCCAGCTTCTTCAGACCCTTCACGAGCGGGTAGATCCAGTCGGAGCCGTTCTCGATGCTCGCGACGCGAAGCCCCGGATGACGCTTGAAGGCACCGTGCACGATCAAGCTCGCGATCGTGTCGTGGATCGCGCGGTCGCCGATGATCAGCTGCCCGAGCACGTCGGGAGCGCGGAACGGCGCGAAGTCCTCCGCACCGCCCCACGGTGCACCGAGCATCGCGTTGTAACCGCTGTCGCCGAGATGGAACGCGACGGGCACGTGCGCTTCGGCGAGGCGCGCCCACACGGGATCGTGAACTTTGTCGCCCAGCGAACGACCTTTCGGGCCGCCGGTCGGCACCGGCGCCGGGCGCACGTGCACGATGCGAGCACCGAGCGCGAGGACGCGGTCGATCTCTCGCAGAGCCGCGTTGACGTCGGCGAGTGAGATCATCGGCGCCGCGATGATGCGATCGCGGTACGAGTAGCCCCAGTCGTCGTCGAGCCACCGGTTGAAGGCCTCGAGGCTGGCCACAGTCGCTTCGACGTCGTGTCGCAGCGCCTGCTCGACACCGCAACCCAGCGTCGGGAAGAGCAGCACGGCGTCGAGGCCCTGCTCGTTCATCTTGGCGAGGCGAGCGTCGCGGTCGCGGTACGCGGGCGAGATCGGTTGGACCTCGGTCAGCGTGCGCGGATCGACTCCTTCGGGAATTTGCCCGCGGAACTGCAGATCGAGGCAGCCCGGCACGATGACCGGGTCGAACGTCGGGTTCGGGATGAAGTGGTTGACCTTTCCCGCGATCAGGATCTCGGTGTGCGTGCCGTCCTTCACGACGCGCACGCCCCGGTGCGCGAACTTCTTGTCGAGATGCCGGGTGAAGGCGTCGAGTGACTCGTAGTAGTGGTTGTCAGCGTCGACCGGGCGCGCCTCGTTCGTCATGACGTTCCTCCTGGCGCCGCCGCCGTGCGACCGTCACCCGGGCACTCTAGCCAAATCTCTAGATCTTTCGCTAGGGTCGAGGCGTGCCGGGCGTCGCGACACCGCTGTACCAGCGGGCATGAGTGAATGGTCGATTCCCGCGGTGATCGACGCGGTGACCGCGGCGGTTCCGGATCGCGAGATGCTCGTGTGGACGTCGGTCCGCCGTAGCTACGGCGAAGTGCAGCAGCGAACGCGCCGGCTCGCGGGTTTCTTCCGTGCGCGCGGTCTCGGCCTGCAGCGCGAGCGCGCCGAGCTCGAGCGTTGGGAGTGCGGCCAGAGCCGTATCGCGATCGTGCTGTCGAATTGCCCCGAGTACGTCGAGACGATGCTCGGCGCATTTCGCGCGCGCGCGGTTCCGTTCAACGTCAATCACCAGTACAACGCGACGGAGATTCGTGCGCTGCTCGACCAACTCCGAACCGATGCGATCGTCTACCACCGGCGGCTCGGGGAACTGGTTGCCGAGGCGGGCGTGGAAGGACGCGTGCTCGTCGACGTCGACGATCGCTCCGGCGCCGATCCGATCGCGGGAAGCGTGAGCTACGAGGACGCGGTTCGCGACGGCGCAGCGACGGGAGATGCGTGGCCCGAACCCTCACCCGACGACCTGTACCTGGTTTGCACCGGTGGCACCACCGGACGGCCGAAGGGTGTGCTGTGGCGCCAGGCCGACGCGTACGTCGGCGCGATGGGCGGCGCAGAGGATGCGACGGTCGAGTCGATCACCCGGGGAGTCGATCCCGGTTACGGGATCTGGTTCGCCGCCCCGCCGCTGATGCACGCCGCCGCGCAGTGGACCGTATTCGCAAATCTGCACAACGGTGGCACGATCGTGCTGCACGACGATTCTCAACCGTTCTCGGCGCGCGCACTCCTCGAGACGATTGCACGCGAGCACGTGCAGATGATCACGATCGTGGGCGACGCGTACGCGCGCCCGATCGTCGAAGAGCTCCAGACCCGCGACTACGACCTGTCGTCGCTGCGGCAGCTCTCGACCGGAGGCGCGATTACGAGCCCGGCGCTGAAGCACGCGTTGCTCGAGTTGCTTCCCGATCTGATCATCGTCGACGGTTACGGCGCGTCGGAAACCGGCGGCATGGCCTTCGGCGCATCCTCGAAGGGCGCGGAGACCCAGCGATTCAGCGGCGCCGGCGGCGCCCGGGTGCTTTCGGCCGACAGGACGCGATTGCTCGACCCGGGCGACGACGAGATCGGCTGGACGGCACGTGCCGGTCGCGTGCCGCTCGGCTATCTCGACGATCCGCAGCAGACGGAGCGCACGTTCCCGATCGTCGACGGTCGGAGGGTGGCGGTCCCCGGCGACCGGGCGCAGCTCGCCGCGGACGGCACGATCCAGCTCCTCGGGCGCGACTCGATGGTCATCAACAGTGGCGGTGAGAAGATCTTCGTCGAGGAGGTCGAAGAGGCGATCCGCCGGCACCCGCACGTGCTCGACGCGCTCGTCGTCGGTCGCCCGAGCGCCCGCTTCGGCGAAGAAGTGGTCGCGCTCGTCCAACTCCGCGACGGCGCCACGGTCACCGCGCGCGACCTGCGCGAATTCGCCACGAGCTCGATCGCCCGCTTCAAGGCGCCGCGCGCGGTCCGGTTCTGCGCTCGCATCGGGCGGCATCCGTCCGGGAAGGCCGACTACCGCTGGGCCCGCGACGCGGCGGCCGGCGCAGTCAGCGTCGAGGATCTATAGGCCGGTGGACTTCCGTCTCGACGAGGAGCAGGCCGCGCTGCGCGACGCGGCGCGGGCACTGTGCGAGCACCACTTCGACCTCGGCGCAGTCGCATCACGCGAAGGCGTCGCGATCACCGACTCAGCGTGGCGCGCGCTCGCCGAGATGGGTGTCTTCGGTCTGCTCGTACCCGACGAGCCCGGCGGCGCGGTCGAGTCCGCGATCGTCTTCGAACAACTCGGCATGCACGTCGCGTCCGGTCCACTGCGATGGACCGCGATCGCCGCGCCGCTCGTCAGGACGGCCGCCACCGGCGCCACCCGTGTCACCGGCATCGATGCGGAATCGTCGCGCGCTCCGTATGTGATCGAGCACGCCGCCGAGAGCGACGCGCTGGTCGTCCTGCGCGCCGATCGTGTCGAGCAGAGCGCCACGGCGAACCTCGTCCCGTCGATCGCGAGCACGCCCCTCGACCCGCTCACTCCGGCGGACGCGTTCGATGTGCCGCCGGAGGGAGACGTCATCGGAGACGCCGACGATGCAAGCCGGCTGCGCACGAGCGGCGCGATCCTCGCGGCGGCCGAGCTCATCGGAGCGGCGCAGGGCGCGCTCGCCGTCGCGACCGCGTATGCCGTGGAGCGCCATCAGTTCGGCGTGCCGATCGGATCGTTCCAGGCGGTGAAGCACCTCCTCGCCGACATGTACGTCCGGGTCGAGCTCGCCCGCAGCGCCGTATACGCGGCTGCCGCCATCCTCGATGAGCCCCGCGCGGGAGACGTCGCCGTGGCCGCCAGTACCGCCAAGCTCCTCG